>NZ_JPIM01000132.1 GCF_000735195.1 Chloroflexus sp. MS-G | reverse complement strand
AGTGCATTGAACAAAAAAGCCGGCCCTTCCCCAATCCAGGCAACGACGATACCCGCTACCGCTGGCCCGATAGTACGTGCACCGTTGAAGATGGAAGAGTTCAGCGCAATCGCATTTAACAAATCTTCGCGGCCCACCATCTCGACGGTAAATGCCTGACGGGCCGGCGCATCAAACGCATTAACGATACCTAACAAAAGTGCAAGGATCAACACATGGGTAATATGCACGATACCACTGAGGGTTAGGCCGGCCAGCGTAGCCGCCAGCAGCATTGCAGTAGATTGGGTAATCAGCAAAATCCGACGTTTGGGAAAGCGATCAGCAATCGTACCGGCAAAGAGGGAAAACAACAATACCGGTAACGAATTGGCTGCCGCCACCAATCCAAGGAGAAAAGGTGAATCGGTCAATCGCAGGACAAGCCAGCCCTGTGCTACGCTTTGCATCCATGTGCCGGTCAGCGAAATCAGTTGCCCATAGAAAAATAGGCGATAATTGCGGTGACGAAGTGCGCGAAACATCGCCGAACGGCGCATTGTCGCACGGGCTTGAATTGATCGCATAATCAGTCGGTGTCTTCGTGATCCTGATGCGTGAGCAACGCTTCGTACAGATGCTGCATTGCCTGATGAAAGGCCGCCAGTTCTTCAGCCGATAAATAACTCAGACGCTGCTCAACCAGACGGCGATGGCGGGGACGTAGTTCATCAATCAGTGCCTTACCTGCTGGAGTGAGTTGAACGAGTGTGACCCGACGGTCGCGCGGATCGGTGGCTCGCCGCACCAGACCACGACGTTCTAAGCGGTCAACCAGTCGGGTCAGATTCGAGTTGTCGGCCAGCATCTCATTACAGATATAACTGAGCGGTACTCCCTCTTCTGTAGCGTAGAACAGGATAGCGTACTGCGGCGTCGAAAGATCGTAAGGGCGAAACTCTTCCCGATTTAACTCCTGAAAGCGACGGTGTAGCTTTAGGAAGAGGCGGTATGCTTCAATTTGTGGCGAGTCGCAGTTGCTGATTTCTGGCATAGTCATTATCCTAGACTTGTCAATTATTGTACCAATAAATTTCGATTTGGCAAGAATAGATTGCGCCTGCCTCCAACTCAGGAGGAAGGCGCAATTGTGGTGATGGCGTCACCAGTAGAAAGCAAACAGCCAGACCATGAGCAGAAATGCAATTGCTCCGGTCAACGTAACAGCGAGCAATACTGGTTTGACTTCGGGATCACCGCTCCACTCTGGTTGCATACTGCACTCCTCGTTACAAAAATTGTCGGATGTGTGCCCAAGCCTCATATGACACATTGTACCGCGTTTTGCATTATCTGTGGTAGCAAAGAGGGTTGTGCTGGTTCGTTGTGCAAAGAGGGGTTTTCAACGTTTTCAGATTCCTGTTGCCTGAGAGCACACCTGACATACCTCACCTTGCTCCCACAGAGGGCGTAATGAGGAGCGTGAAGCGAGTTGGGATGGCATGGCAACGACCAGAAGGGTCACTTCCCACCAACTTTCACTCGCGGAGGAGCCTGGATGGGAGGATGGGGCATAAGCCTCGCAGCGCACGACGCAGGTCTCTGGCCCGCGCACCCAGGGGATCGCACGGGTTGGGAGTCATTGGCACCAGGTGCGGGATGTTCGTCGGTGGCACTCCGCTGGTGGATTGTTCGGTCAGCGAAGATTGTACTTGACATAAAATTTATCAGACATCCGCTCACGACAGGTACGGCCCGCAAGTCTGTCGTCTCCAACTTTAGCGGCTCGCGGAACGACGCTGGCACTATGAACTTGCATAGTTCGCGTAACAACAATATAATGTCGCCTACCACATGTCGGTCTGCCACGTGCGACGTTGCGTATAGGGATGGCACGCCACGTCTGTCTATGACAGCGAGCAGTGGTCGGGCACGTGTGGTAGATGGTTGGGGGTTATTTGCTGAGAAAGGAACAGCAACGATGCTACGGAAACACACCCTGTCGTGGATTGCGCTGATGGCTTTGTTAGCCACATTACTAGCCGCATGTGGCGGCGGTCAGCCAACAACCGGTGGCACTGGCGGCAGCAGTGGCAGTACCGGTGGTCAGCAACAAACGGTGACCATTCGCTGGCGTACTCGCCCTGGTGATGCTGCTGAACAGCGCGTCTATGAAGAGTTAAATGCTCTGGTGAACGAGAAACTCAAGGACAAGGGGATTACGGCGGTCTACGATCCGGCGCCTAATCAGGGTTACTTCGAGAAGTTGAAGACCGAGCTGGCTGCCGGTAATGCACCTGACATCTTTTGGATTGGTGGTGTTGAGCTAGCAGATTTTGTTAATACCGGTCAGATACTCGATCTCAAACCACTGATCGATGCCGATAGCAGTTTCCAGTTGAGCAACTTCTATCCAAACGTCATCGAGCAACTGACCCGCGATGGCAAGATTTACGGCTTGCCACGTGACATCTCGACGATGGTTGTCTATTACAACGAAGACTTGTTTAAGGCGGCAGGTCTGAAGACACCAAAAGAGCTGGCAGCCGAAGGCAACTGGAATTGGAACACCATGCTCGAGGCAGCACGAAAGCTCACCGATCCGGCCAATCAGCAGTATGGTCTCGGCTTTGGCAACTGGTGGGGACCGGCGTGGGGTTATTTCATCAATGCAGCCGGTGGGAGTCCGTTTACGCCCGACCGACGTGGCTGTGCTTTGAATACACCAGAATCTATCGAGGGCGCTAAGATGGTTCGTCTCCTGTACGACGAGAAGTTGTTGCCCGCCGGTGATGCTGATGGTGAGGCACTGTTCAATGCCGGGAAGGTCGCGATGTACTTCAACGGTCGCTGGTTTACCCCTGGCGTGCGCACCAATGCTAAGTTCAACTGGGACGTGGCAGTGATGCCTGAGGGTAAGGTCAAGAGCACCTGGCTCTTCTGGGGGCCGTACCTGGTCAATGCGAAGACGGCGAATACGCAGGCCGCCTGGGAGGTGCTGAAGGTTCTAACCAGTGCCGAGGCAACGGCGAAGGTTGCTGCGCTAGGTACAAATATCCCGCCGCGCAGCGATAAGGCCGCAGTTGATGCCTTCCTTGCTTCGACGCCGCCGGCCAACAACCAGGCGTTCCTCGATGGCATTCCCTACGCTGCCCTCGAGGCGCCCGTCTGGGATGGTAGTTGGGCCGATTTCAGTGGCATTGTCCAGAGCCTCTGGGATCAGATGATTGCAGGCCAGATCACGCCTGAGCAATTTGGTCAGCAGGCCTGTGAGCAGACGACCAGTACCTTCAAGTAAGTCGTCACACTCGGCGAGCGGTGGGCGTGCACCGCTCGCCAGATCATCAGATCATCGATGCGTGAATCGGTACCCTCTCCTGCATTGGGTCTATTGCTCTATTCCCCGGAGGTGATCCATGACCAAACAGGCGCCGGCAGCACTGTCTGCAACTCCCGCACGTCGCCATCTCAGCCGACGTGTGCGGTTGTGGATTGATGCGTTCGGTATGTTGCTGCCGACGATACTGGGTGTGCTGATCTTCTTTCTCGTGCCACTCGCAATCTCTTTTTATTTGAGTTTTACCGATGCACGTCTCTTTGGTGAACCGAACCTTATCGGGTTCAACAACTACCAGCGCGCCCTTTCCGATCCGACCTTTTACCGGGCAATGTGGAATACCGCGGCGTTTTCGATGGTGACGCTGGTTGTTTCGACGGTACCGGCCCTGGCGCTGGCTGTTATCCTCAATGAAAGAATTGCCGGTCGCACCTTTTTTCGAGCGGTGTTCTTCATTCCGGTGGTTGCTTCCGTGGTTGGTGTAACCCTGCTCTGGCGTTATCTGCTCAACATTGATTTTGGCTTTGTGAATTACGTGATTCGGCTGTTCGGTTTTGAACCGATCCCATGGTTAACTAGCCCGGAATGGGGCTTGATCAGCGTGATCTTGGTCTTTTCGTGGAAGACCATCGGCTACAATATGGTCATTTTTCTGGCCGGGTTGCAGGGTGTGCCGCCGCAACTCTACGAAGCAGCCAGTCCTGATGGCGCCAGCCGCTGGCAACAGTTTCTCTTTATTACCGTACCGATGCTCTCGCCGACCACATTCTTTGTACTGGTAACAACGCTGATCAATTGTTTGCAGGTATTCGATGTACCGGTCGCCCTTGGCTTGACCCGTTCAAATACCATTGGCCCGGCGGATTCGATGTTGACGATTGTGCCATTACTCTGGCGAGAGGCATTTATCGGTGGCCGCATGGGGTACGCTTCGGCACTGGCCTGGTTGTTGTTCGTGATTATTTTGCTGTTGACCCTAATTCAGTTCCGGCTGTCGCGGCGATGGGTTCACTACGAATAAGCGAGGCAGAGCATGGCGAGTACAATCTTGCGCCGACCGTGGGAGCGATTGCTGGCCTATATAGTGCTCGGTATCACCGGCTTCGTCATGGTCTTTCCGTTCATTTATATGTTCCTGTCATCGCTCAAGCCTTCGGCTGAGGTTGTGCAGGTGCCACCGACGCTGTGGCCGAGCGAGGTGCGCTGGTCGAATTATCTGGAAGTGTTGAGTATTGTGCCGTTGGGCACCCAGTTGATCAATACTATTATTGTCACCGTCCTGGTTGTGTTGGGGTGGGTCTTGACATCAGTTTTGGCCGGTTATGCCTTTGCCCGGCTAGAGTTCCCCGGTCGTGAATGGCTGTTCGGGGCGTATCTGGCAACACTGATGGTACCGTTTGCAGTGCTGATCGTACCGATGTACCGTCTGATGCTAGTATTCGGATGGGTTGATCGCCTGGAAGCACTTATCATTCCCTGGTTGTTTACGGCCTACGGTACGTTCCTACTGCGACAGTTCTTTATGAGCGTACCAAGAGATTTAGAAGATGCCGCATTGATTGATGGAGCGTCGCATTGGGGCATTCTGTTTCGTATCTTTTTACCGCTGGCTCGGCCTGCTATTGCGACGCTGGCAACATTTGCCTTTCTCTATGCCTGGAATAGCTTTCTCTGGCCGCTGATCATTATTAGTAGCCCAGCGCGAAAAGTGGTGACGCAGGGCCTGGTTGATCTTCAGGCACTCTACGCTGCGCGCGTTGATCTGATTATGGCCGGTTCGACCCTGGCCGTGCTGCCAACGCTGATTGTCTTCCTCTTTGCCCAGCGCTATTTTATCGAAGGCATTGCAACCTCTGGCCTGGCCGGGCGCTAAGGGAAGCGAGATGTATGCATGGAACAGCATGAACTTTTTACCCGGCCTCACCGCCGTCTAAACCGGCTGACCGGCGAGTGGGTGTTGGTTTCGCCGCATCGTACCCAACGTCCATGGTTGGGGCAGGTTGAGCAACTGCCACCTACCGAGTTACCGACGTATGACCCACATTGTTATCTGTGTCCGGGAAATGTACGGGCCAACGGTGTTCAAAATCCGTTGTACACCGAGACTTTTGTATTCGAGAACGATTTTGCCGCACTGCTGCCTGATATTCCGTTAGATCGGGTCAGTATTCGGGTTCCATCCGTCAACGAAACCGGGCCGGTGCTACTCCACGCTGAAGCTGAGCGTGGCATCTGTCGGGTCGTCTGTTTTTCGCCGCGTCACGATCTGACACTGGCGCAGATGACACAGACTGAGGTGCGGCGCGTGGTTGAAATCTGGGTCGAGCAGTACAATGAACTGGCCGCTATTGATTGGGTGCAGTCGGTGCTCATTTTCGAGAATCGCGGGGCAATGATGGGCGCTTCTAACCCTCACCCGCACGGTCAAATCTGGGCCAACGAACAGTTGCCCAACGAGATGCGTAAAGAGCTGTCAACCCAAACTGGATACTGGCAGGAGCATCAGCGGTGCATGCTCTGTGATTATCTGAAGCTGGAGCTGACGCTGGGTGAGCGGATTGTATGTGCAAATGAGACGTGGGTAGCACTGGTTCCCTTCTGGGCAATTTGGCCATTTGAGACACTGGTGCTACCACGGGTTCACGCCGGGGCCATCGGTGATTTGGACGATCAGGGTCGTGATGGGCTAGCCGACATCCTGCGCGAGCTGACCGGTCGTTATGATCGGCTGTTTAACGTTCCCTTTCCCTACAGTATGGGTTTTCACCAGCGACCGACCGACGGCTTACCCCATCCAGGCTGGCATCTGCATGCCCATTTTTACCCACCTTTGTTGCGTTCGGCGACGGTGCGTAAATTTATGGTTGGCTACGAAATGTTAGGCCAGCCGCAGCGCGATCTGACACCGGAACAGGCAGCGGCCCGTCTGCGTCAGTAAAGGCAACAGATTTTTGGGTAACAGGGTTCTGGAGGGGTGAAGCACTACTTCACCCCTCCAACTACTTCACCCCTCCAGAAGTTCCATTGTGGCGTCTGCCTGCATTGCTCTCCCGGTATTGTGTTTTATTCTCCATCCTAAAACAACGATAGATGGGTCTCCATACGGTTGTTTTCTTTACCAGAGCGACCATCGATAAAGCCCCTATTTGTCATCTCTTGCTCATCTAAGACTCTTCTCGCCGGCTCCATAACTTTCTACAATGCAGCGCAGAAGATGTATCTGAGCGATTGGTCGGCTGCGTATCACTCTTCCCCAGCACGGGGAACGGTATCGACAGCGCACCTGATCATCAAGATGAAGCGAGGAACGTTATGATTACATCGACCATGACAACCGCTCGCCAATCGGCAGAGTTTTCTGCAGCCGTTCATCCGCTTATCGAGACGGCGCTTGGCAGCGAACACGACATCAAGGCCATGGATGTGACAGAGCTGGCCCAACGCTGTGCAATCGAAAGTGACCGGTTCTACCGCGGGCAATCTCACGACTCGCGGTATAGCTACGAGCTGTTTCGTCGTGCTTTAGTGGAACGTGATGAGATAGCCTGGAATTATCTCTTTCAGCATTATAGCCCTCTGGTAGAAGGGTGGATTCGGCGTTGCAGTGCATTTGTTAATAGCGGTGAAAGCAGCGAGTATTTTGTGATCGGCGCTTTCGTGAAGTTTTGGCGAGCGGTGACACCAGAGCGGTTTGCTGCCTTTCCAAATCTGGCTTCGTTGTTGCAGTATTTGCAGCTCTGTGCTTCGAGTGTTGTCATTGATTCTGTTCGCGCCCAGTCGTGGGCGGAAATGATGCCCGAAGAGAAGATTAATACACAACAGATCGCAAAGACGGCCCCCGATGAGGAGGCCATGCAACGGGTTGACCGACAGGAGTTCTGGCGGTATATCGATAGCCAGTTGCACTCCGAGAGCGAACGGGTGGTGGTCTACGGTTCGTTTGTGTTAGGTCTTACACCACGAGCAATCTTTGAACGCTATCGTATGCTCTTTGACAGTGTGTACGATGTCTACAATGTTAAACGAAATGTTTTGAATCGACTTAGTCGCAATCACCATCTCCAGGACTTGGTTCGACAGGCGTAAACGACTTGACGAAATAGTAGCTCCGGGGACGTGAAAAACGTCCCCGTTTACGTTTCTTTCAATTAGGAACCCGGTTGCAGATTGGTCTGCGTATGGTTTGGAGGCGCGCCGATTATGGAAGAAGAACAGTTCAAGGACGGCGCAAACCATCTTTCTGGTCTTGAGTTGATTGCTGCGGTAGATGGTGAACTCGATGAGGCGATTGCTCAACATCTTCACCTTTGTGATCTTTGTTCTCAGCGCTTGACGATGCTGCGGAGTCTACAACGTGCGCTGCGGCGCAGACTGTACCGCGCGCTTTGTCCGACGACCGATCAGTTGATTGACTATTGTCAGGGTTTGCTCTCTCCATCACAACAGGATGCTATTGCTCATCATCTGACATCGTGCCCGTATTGTCAATCTGAGGTTGAGTTACTGCTACAACGCGATCCGCTGATCGACCGTCTGCTGCTCAGTCATTTGCTTGATGGGTACGGGTTTCGTTCCTAGCGTTAAATGTCTCGTGATTCGTTCATTCGGAGGTGAACTTGCGTGGGGACGGCATGCGCCGTCTCCCTTCATTATTTCTATCGCCGATGTGGGGCCAATCATCAGACCCGCCCTTAGCAACAGCCAACCCGCTCGTTGTGCGCTACAATATACACAGTTGCAACCGTTGCCAGCCGCGCATCGTCGCATACGTCGAAGTCATTATTGTTGTATTGCGATCGCGTTAGCCGAGGAGTTTATTATGGCTGGAGAAGTTACGCTACGTGCAGCCCTGGCGCGACCCTTTCTCGCCGCTACGACCACACCCCAAGTAGCATACGTGTTACTAGAAGCGCAACCGGCAGCGCAGTTGGTGCAGGTGCGGATGCCGGTGAATGTCTGTTTTGTACTCGACCGTAGTGGTTCAATGAAGGGCGAGAAGATTGAGCGTCTTCGTCAGGCGGTGGTGCGCGCAATCGAGCAGCTTGACGAGCAGGATACGCTGTCGATCGTCATTTTCGATCATCGAACCGAAGTGTTGGTTCCGGCCCAACCGGTACGTAATCGGACGACCATTCTCGATCTGGTGCATCGCATCCGTGATGCCGGTGGAACACGTATTGCCCCCGCACTTGAAAAGGGATTGCAAGAGTTGCAGAAAGTACCGCATGGTGTCCGCCGTCTGATTCTGCTGACCGATGGTCAGACCGAGCACGAGAAGGAATGTCTGTTACGCGCCGAAGATGCAGGTCGGCTGGGGATACCCATCACCGCGCTGGGTATCGGCAAAGATTGGAATGAAGACCTGCTGATCGAGATGGCGAATCGTTCGCGGGGTGTCGCCGATTATATCGCTCAACCCTCCTCAATTGTGAACTATTTTCAGCATACCGTGCAGCGTGCCCAGCAGACGACGATTCAGAACAGTGTGCTCACGCTCCGCCTAGTACAGGGGGTAACGCCGCGAGCTGTCTGGCAGGTCACGCCGCTCATTGATAATCTTGGCTATCAGCCTCTGAATGATCGTGCCGTCAGTGTCAATCTCGGCGAGCTGGAGAGCGGGCAGGTGCGTGCCCTGCTGATCGAGCTGATCGTTGATCCACGTCCAATCGGCACATATCGTATTGGTCAGGCAGAGATCAGCTACGATGTGCCGCCGCTCCGTCTGGTCGGGGAAAAGACCAAAATTGACATTATGCTTACCTTCACCGCCGATCCGACGCAGTTGCAACAGGTTACCCCCAACGTGATGAACATCGTTGAGAAGGTCAGTGCATTTAAGTTGCAAACCCGTGCTTTGCAAGACCTGGCTGCCGGCGATGTCAGTGGGGCGACCCAGAAATTGAAGAGTGCAGTGACCCGCTTGCTCAATCAGGGTGAAGTGGAACTGGCTGCCACGATGCAGCAAGAGATTGCCAACCTTGAACAACAGGGTCAAATGTCGAGCGAAGGGCAGAAGACGATCAAGTTTCAGGGCCGTAAAACGGTGCGTCTGACCGATATTGAGTTGCCGAAGGAGTAATATGTATATTTTGGTCACGAATGACGATGGCTACCAGAGTCCGGGCTTGGTGGCACTGCGGGCAGTGCTCAGCGAGATTGGTGAAGTGGTGGTGGTTGCCCCTGATCGTAACTGGAGCGCTGCCGGTCATTACCGGAAGCTATTCGATCCTTTACGGGCCTGGGAAGGTACTTTAAGTGATGGTTCACCAGCGCTGATTTGTGATGGTACACCGGCCGATTGTGTGGCCCTGGCCGTGATGGGGCTTCTCGACCGAAAGCCCGATCTGGTCGTGTCGGGAATCAATCTGGGGGCAAACTTGGGTACCGATCTGCTCTATTCGGGGACAGTGGCGGCGGCAATGGAAGCGCTTGTCTTCGGGATTCCGGGACTGGCCGTATCACAGGTGCGCCCTAAAGATGGAAAGTGGGATTTCGGGGCGGCGCAAATGGCAGTGCGACATCTGGTAACGCTGATCCGTGAGCGTGGCCTGCCGGCAGAGATTCTGTTGAATCTGAACATTCCGCCCGTCGCCCCAACCGAGTTGCGCGGGATAAAGGTTGGTCGTCTGGGGCGTCGGGTCTACCGCGATGCGCTGGTCGTGCGCTACGATCCACGGGGCCGACCGTATTACTGGATCGACGGCGCTGAACCGGAAGATCATTACGAAGATGGTACCGATATTGCTGCGATCAGTGATGGCTATGCAAGCCTGACACCCGTACAGATGGATTTGACCAGCCATCGCTGGTTAGATGAGCTGCGTCATTGGGAGTGGGATGGTAAACGGTTGTGACAGTGCCCGGTGTCCAGGCCCTTGTTCTCTCATCGTTCGTGCAATTCACGGCATTGGGCAAACCAGGTTTTACCCTCCTCTGCGTGAGGGGCGTGTAGTGCCTGAAGAGGATGGTGTGCTGATGCGCCAACCTATGAGTCCAGTTCATACACTTCACGACGAGGGCCGGATGACTGCGTTCCCAGGCAAACTCATAATACTACCTCAAGCCATTGCGCCTCAGTACACGCGCGTACTCCCCAGCCGAGGCGGCCGGTTGGACGAACGATTGCATACTGGTTATCGATCCAGATGACCAAGCTGAGCGGGCCACGCGGTGATGGAGCACGCAGAATAGGCTGACCGTCAACCAGTAATTCACTTTCGCTCACCCCCCAGCGAATCTCGTAGTCGTGCCACTGCGCGATGTCTTGAGGTACGATTGCTTCGGCGATACCGGCGGCGTGTTGGATAGAGGGCCAGAGCCGACGGTAGATCGGGGGTAGGTTGAGGAGCGGTACGATGAGCGGGGCAAGGGGTAGCCACGTAAGGGCTGCCGGGCGGCCAGTGTCGATGATTGCTGCTTTCCAACCGTGACCGGGGATGCCCATCGCCAGCGGCATGTCGTGAGGCGCTGCGCCGAAGAAGAACCAGATGGCTTGCGGCATGCGGGGCGGCCAGGCCCATGGGTAGCTCCACAGACCAAAGCCGGCAGTGCCGATCAGTTTTGTAACCGGATGCGATGCGCGAGCACGAAGGCGTAGGGTGAACGGCGGCCATAGTGCACGGGCAGGACCTGGTCGTCGCCCGAAATCGTCGAGCTGAGCATTCCGATACCGGTCGGCCGGGCCGGGTGGTCGAATGAGCCGCAGGCCGGTTGCCGTCTGAATAACCCCGGCTCCACCGCTGCATCGTGGGCGTAAGTACCACATATGACTACCGAAATGACAGAGAGTGTAGAGGTTTGTTCACCCTATAAGGTTCCTAGTTCCTAGGTTGCATTTTACCCCTTATTCTCTCCCGGCGCACCGACGATGTTCGTCGCCGTATCGGTAGGATCAGATTCCAACCCTCACACCCCATGTT
>NZ_JPIM01000131.1 GCF_000735195.1 Chloroflexus sp. MS-G | reverse complement strand
TGCGTATCGTCATACGATTGAGACGGTCAACAGTCAACTGGAGAAGATGGGCATTGAGCGGCTTTACGCTCGCACCAATGCCGGGTTTGAACTGAAGGTGCACGCAACGCTCATTGCACTCATCTGTACGAACATGAACTAGCAATCAAGGTATCTAGATATTTCCCAGAACTCTTGGGGACCTGACCCCGGCGCTTGCGATACAACCGTGCTCGGTGTCTATGAGCAGACCGCAGCAGACTTTGATGCCCTAGTACGTGGGACCTTCTCTAACACAGTGACCAAAAAGATTTACGTCGCATTCGCCAATGGTAACGAACAGAGCTATTGCCCCGATGGCTGGCGTACCTCAAGTGGGGGTGCAATGGGAAAGAATGTGATTGCCGTCGGTGCAACCAACTCTGATGATAAATCAATGACTAACTTTAGTTCGTTCGGTCCAACTGAAGATGGTCGGGTAAATCCCACAATTGTAGCACCAGGTTGTGAAGCAAATGGTGAAAATGCCATCTGGTCTACCTTGCCCGGACAAACCTATGGTGGAAGTGGATGGTGCGGCACCTCAATGGCGACACCAGCAGTTTCAGGGATTCTCGGCTTAATGCTGGAAGCATATAATCTGACCTACAATGCTGATCCCCTGCCCTCAACGCTGCGTGCAGTGTTGGTACATACTGCTGAAGATTTAGGTAATCCTGGCCCTGATTATCGGTTTGGGTACGGACATGTTGATGCACTGGCAGCCATCAACGTTATCACAACCACTACTAGTGCTGCTCAATCGAGCTATATCAGAACCGCATCGATTGAGAGTGGGCAAACGCAAGAGTATACCATCTCTCACCCTGGCGGCTCTCTCAAATGCACCCTGGTCTGGGATGACATCCCGGCAACACTTCCAGCCAGTCAGACGCTCATTAATAATCTTGATTTACTGCTGATAGGCCCCGATCTTACCTCATACCAACCCTGGATTCTCGATAAGAATAACCCGGCAAATCCAGCTTCGCAAGGCACAAACAACATCGACACCATTGAACAGATAGTGATCACGAACGCGGCTGCCGGTGCATGGACAGTACGGGTGTCAGGGAGTAGTATTCCGCAAGGGCCTCAAGAATACTCGCTGGTATGTCCGTTTAGCGTCGTAACCAGTGTGCATCCTCATTCTACGTACATACCGATTGTAAGCCGGTAGCGATACATTCACTCTCCTTATGTTAACACGGCACTCTGATCAGATGTGACAATAGCTCATCAATTCCGCCAGCCCGCATCACTGTGCGAGCTGGCGGTCTGCGTATCCAGGTGATGCCGCAAACCTGTGCCTATCGCTCGCCCTGGAATTCAGCCACCCGCACCCGGAATTCGTCGCTTACGGGCACACTGCGTCCAGCAGCATAATCATACGCGACCAATACCGACTGTCCGGTCGCGATCAGAGCACCGTCGCCAACCCGGGCAATTGCGTAATCCATTGTAAAACTCTTGCCGCCAATCTTACTAACCCGCACCCCAACCAACAACTCATCACCAAAATGGGCTGGTGCTTTGTAACTGATCGTCAATTCGGCCAGAATAATCCCCAAGCGATCAAGGGAACCACCAACCAGTCGCTGATAGTAAGCGATCCGCGCCGATTCAAAATAGGTAGCGTAGACCGCATTATTCACATGACCGAGTGCATCAAGATCGCGAAAGCGAACTTCAATGCGATAGTGAAAGGGATATTCAGCTAGTACCGCCGGTACTGAATGGCTCATGCCTCGCTCCTCATGATTGAATATCTATCTGTTACTCTCTGGTATAATGGCGTCCAATATGACACCAGACCACTCCAACCTATCCCGGTACAGCTTCTTAAAAAACCGGTAAGGAAACCGATATGCCAGCAAGTAAGGGGACAATCTTCATTATCGACGACGATCTCGGTCTACAGAATATTCTCTCTATCGCACTTCGTAATGCCGGTTATGAAGTCGTTCTCGCCCGCGATGGCCTCGAAGGACTTCGTATGCTGGAACACATCTCACCCAGCCTGGTTATCAGTGATATTATGATGCCTAATATGGATGGAGTTGAGACCTTCCAACGAATCAAGGAACGCTTGCAAGATGACGGCATCCCGATCTTTTTGATAACGGCGCTCAACCGTAAACCGTGGTTTGCCGATCTTGAAGCTGAAGGCGCGGTGATTATTCAGAAGCCGTTCGAGGTGCATCATCTGGTTGAGCTGATTGACCGGACATTGAGCTAAGCACTGCGAAATGTGGCCGAAGCCGATTATAGGTTTCGTCAAGCGATTCGGGGATTAGTTTTGTGTCGCCGATCACCGGCATAAAGTTAGTATCACCGTTCCAACGCGGTACGATGTGCATATGCAGATGATCGGCGATACCTGCTCCTGCGACACGTCCCAGGTTCATACCCAGGTTGAAACCGTGGGGGGCGTACTCGGTCTGAAGGATCTCTACACTACGCTGCGTCAGACTGAATAATTCAGTAGCAACCGCCTGATCGAGCGCAGTGAGATCGGCAATATGGCTGTAGGGAACAACCATCAGATGAGCGGTATTGTAGGGGTAGAGATTCATCACCACAAAACAGTATTGCCCGCGATAAAGCACAAGCCGTTCGGCATCATGAGAACTATCAGCAGCCGCTATTGCACAAAAGACACACCCTTCATCGGAGACATCGCCCCGCTTGATGTAACGCATACGCCACGGCGTATATTTGATTTCCATCACGACTCCCGCACGTTTGCCCGCAGAAAGGCTTCAATAAACGGATCGATCTCGCCGTCGAGCACAGCCTGCACATTACTTGTTTCGTAATCGGTACGGTGATCCTTCACCAGTGTTGAAGGATGCAGATAGTACGTTCGCATCTGATTACCAAACGCCGCCTCACGATATTCGCCCCGCAGGCGTGCCCGCTCTTCAGCCTGACGCTGTAATTCGCGTTCGAGCAACCGTGCTCGCAAGACCCGCAGCGCAAGCTCGCGGTTTTGAATCTGTGAGCGCTCATTTTGACAGGTGACAACAATACCGGTTGGCAGGTGAGTAATTCGTACCGCCGAGTCGGTTGTATTCACACCTTGCCCACCATGACCCGCACTACGGAAGACATCGATGCGCAAATCTTCGGGCTTAATCTCGACTTCAGGCGCATCGTCAACCTCTGGCATGACCTCCACGCGAGCAAAGCTGGTCTGGCGCGTATGGGCCGCATTGAAGGGCGATAACCGGATCAGACGGTGAATTCCTGCTTCAGCACGGGCATAACCATAAGCATAGGGGCCACGAATTTCAATGGTTGCACTCTTGATCCCTGCCTCTTCACCCTCGCTCAGATCAATCAGATTGACGGTATAGCCCCGGCGTTCAGCCCAGCGCGTGTACATTCGCAATAGCATTGCTGCCCAGTCTTGGGCATCAGTACCACCCATACCGGCCTGCACCGATAAAAAGGCATCGCGGTCATCATACGGGCCGCTAAGGAGAATTTCAAGTTCACGCTGAGCAACCTCTTGCTGAATGGCGTGCACTTCAGCAGCCAGTTCATTGCTCAGCGAATCATCTCCTTCCCCTTCGGCCAACTCGATCAGTTCGGCAACACTCGTTATCCGCCGTTCGAGGGCATCCCATGACGTAACCTCTTCTTTTAAGCGGGTCAGCCGCTGCATGATCTCTTGTGCTGTCCGCGGTGTATTCCATAGATCGGGATCGGCAGCACGGGCTTCTAATTGTTCAATCTCGGCTTGTTTTGCCGCCAAGTCAAAGGTGCCCCCGTAGATTGGCAAACCGTTCACGAACTGTTTCTAACTTGTCTTGTAGTTCGGTCAGCATAGTACCCTCTGGTTTATTTTGACAGAAAGATTTTGATCGTTCTTCCGCTCTCTATGGTACCACAGCTCAGGTAAGCGTGAGACGGTGATCAACCGCTGCTTAAACCTATGACTCGTCGTCACGTTGAACTTCGTCTCTACGACAGGACTCCCGGATAGGCACAAGCAGAAACGTCAGGTAGAAGGTGATTCCTCTTTACCTGTTTGTGGAACCGTACCATCTGCCGCCAGTAACGCCCCTAACAGTGCTGCTCGTCCAACCATACCTACCAGCCTGCCTTGGGCATCGACAACCGGCAAGCGCTTGATCCGTCGCTCTATCATCAACTCTACCGCCGCTGTGATCGGCGTTTCCGGATTCACCGTCAATACCGGACTGGTCATCACATCCGCAGCAGTATGGTCTTTTAACGCCAGCTCCAGCTCTGGCGAGCGAGCACCACTGCCGATCCAGATCGCGAACCGCTGGAGCAATCCCGGTGCTGCCGGTCGCATTGCTCGACGGAGAATATCGCCATCGCTAATGATACCTATCACCCGCCGATCATCATCAATCACCACCACACGGCGACGTGGTGTGGAAAGTATCCGATCAAGGGTTTCAGCTAACGGCGTCTCCGGTTTGACCGTTGGAACATCGCGGATCATCACCTCACCGACGGTTTTCGCCGAGGTAAGACTCGTTCCTGGCAAGAGATCGGTAGCCATGACAAAGGAGTTAGCCACCGTCTGCAACAGGTCAGACCGACTGATCATCCCAACCAGCCGACCATCGTTATCAACGACCGGTAGTCGCTTGTGATCGCATTCGGTCATCACCAACGCTGCCTGAGCCAGCGATGCAGTGACATTGATCGTTTTTGGATTGGGTGTCATCACATCAGCAGCCCGTTCTGGTCTGGCTGCAATTGCGGCCAGATGAGCTGCTCGCTCGGCACCCGGCAACAACTGCTGTAGGTGCAGGGGGAGCTGACTCACCCCACGCTGGAGGAGGTCACTATCAGTGACGATACCAACGACATGGTGATGATCGTCAACGACCGGCACTGCGCGTAGACCGCGTTCAAGCAACAGCCGCACCAGATCACCAACCGAGGTCGCCAGATGTACTGATGCGACATCACGACTCATCACATCGGCGACGGTAAGATGAGGCGGAAAGGCACTCCCTACCCGCCGCCCCACCTTGACCACCTGCACCGGAGAAAGCACGATTAACCCTTCTTGGACTAACTCACTTAATTTGGGCAACAATCGTTGCAGGCGGTCACTGCGGTCAATACAGGTAATCACCAGCGGTAAACGACTGGGAATGTCTACCAGGAGATCACTGTGAAACACTCCATGCGTTCCATAGCCACCAACACCGCGAAAAACGGTGACACCCGGTGCGCCCGCAGCACGCAACGTATCAACGATACGCGAAGCGATCGTTCGTCCTTGGAGGCTGTCACCTTCATCAATATAAATCCAGAGTTGCTGAGTCACGGTCTGCTCCATTGGAGACCTCCTCCCTATGTATGAGTTCATCCTCTTCCACCGATGATACGGCGGAACACATCCTCCATTGACGTGCAACGGTTGCAGCCCGACCACCGGCTCGATGACCACCGATCACAAACACGATGGTCGGGAAGCAGTGCACCTGACCCCTAAGATAAGAGGCGACCAAGCCCTACTCCTAGCCCAACAGCTAGCAGCCCACCACCAACACTACCGGTCATGTAGCCCACTGCTCCCCACCAATTACCGGTATTTAGTAATGAGAAGCACTCATAGCCAAATGTCGAGAAGGTAGTAAATCCACCTAACAAACCGGTAATCAGCATCAGGCGGATCGGCTCACTAACGGTTAACCGATTCGTTATCAGTGTCAGCAAAAAGCCAATTGCCAGGCAACCCAGGACATTGATGATAAAGGTACCATAAGGCCAAGACGTACCCAAGCGTTGAGCTGCCCATAAACCGATCCCGTAACGCAGATTTGCGCCGATTGCAGCACCCAGTGCAATTGCTAAGACATTGTTCATTGCTCACGTCGTTGCTACCAAAGCAGAACCCTTTATAAAACTACTTCTATTGTACGTCAATTCATGACATATTGCGGCAGAAAAAACGGCCTGCCTCTGTTAGGATGACGTCACGGCGGGGAAGGAACAAACCTCTTCATCGTGGATGCAGGCCAGAGCATCATCGGTGCGGATGATGTGTTCGTCATTATGACGTTGCCAGAAGGGTGTGCCGAATGTGTGCCGCAGAGCGCTGATCCATGTGGCGGTGATGGATTTGCCTTGACCAATGATGGCGCCGATGGCATCGGCATCTGGCCTGCACGTGTGCTCGAAAGGGGGATTTAGAGCGTGATCAAAAACGAATATTTCGGATAGAGTCGATTTAGAAGCATAGCGATAGCACCAAAATACCGAAAGGCTGCGCTTGATTCGAGATTACGGTGGTATACGTTCCTCGCCAAACGATGGTATCCCGCCCACGCCATCGAACGTTCCACCACCCATCGCTGCGAGATGACGGCACATCCCTAGTGCCCTAGAGGTTTTGCAATGAAATGATATGCGGACGGATTGCGATGTTCTTTTTTACAACTCTTGTTTGTATCCCTCATCCACGTGAATCTCGTGCATCCGAGACCCGGCTGACTGACAGGCTCCTGCCCCGAGAGCAGGCGCTCACGTGCACCAGAACAATGTCCGCACACCGCGTGGATGCATCTCGCCCGCTCACCAGCGGGCCGCCCGTCCCGTGGACGTGAATCCAGCGGCGCAGGTCGGCGCCGCACGCCAGCAGATGGACCACCGCCGGCACACCAGTCACGGGTAGGTCGTTGGGGTGGTGGGCCGAAGCAGCGAGCCAGGCGTCCGCCAAAGTGCGGCACGGACCATCCCGACGGTGGCACGTGCGTGCAGCAGGGCGGGATCAGTGGCGCTCCTCGCCAACAGGGCGCCCACGACCCAGCGGGCCAGAGCGCAGCGCCGGTGATGTGACACGCTTGGAACGAAGGTCTGTATCTGCTACGGAGGGATGTGCCAGCCGATCGTCTTCTCCTCCCTCCACCTCAACTTCGCCACACAACGCGGCTCAGCATTCCACACCTCGGGTAACCGCGTGATTTGTGATCATCGGCAGCAGGTGCGTGATCTTCATTGGTGTCGCTCTGTTATTAAACCGCTCGCTTACCGAATATCGCCCTAAGCCGAGAACCCAGTCCCCCAAATTGCCTGTACATCTTTGCATCAAATGTTCAGAAAATGCTATAATTCAGCAAGTATCTATCCTGCTCTGATTGGTCAGACATCGGCGAAAGGAGGTGAGCGCATGGCAGACCCTAGCCTTGATGATCTTCAAATACCAGCGAATGTTTGTCTGTCCTGTCATCCGTTGCTCATCTCTGCGAGGTATAACGTTGTATGAGTGATGCTAAAGTAGAAACGTCGCAAATTGAACGCTACAATCCTGCCGCCATCGAGGCTAAATGGCAGGCCCGTTGGGCAGCCGACCAACTCTACCGCACACCACCTATCGATCCATCAAAACCAAAGTATTACGTCCTCGATTTTTATCCGTATCCGAGTGGCGACGGTCTCAGCGTTGGTCATTGTCGAAACTACGTGCCCACCGATGTCGTAGCGCGGTTTTACCGCATGCGTGGCTACAACGTGCTGCACCCTATGGGATGGGATGCTTTCGGTTTGCCAACCGAGAACGCGGCCATAAAGACAAAAACCAACCCGGCTGTCCTCACTCGCCGCTACAGTGCCAATTACAAACGTCAAATGAACATGCTCGGTCTCAGCTATGACTGGGATCGCGAGATTACTTCGTCTGAACCCGATTACTACCGTTGGACCCAATGGATTTTTCTGCGTCTTTACCACTCCTGGTATGACCGACGGGTCGAAAAGGCACGCCCGATTAGTGAGCTGGAGGCAGAACTGGCCGAGCACGGGACCAGTCGTCTTGATCTATCCCTTACCGAACCGCAAGTGACGGCTGAAGAGTGGCGACAGGCAACACCACTTCAACGGCAAGAAATTTTGCGCCGTTTTCGGTTGGCGTATCGGGGTGAAGCTGTCGTAAACTGGGATCCCGTTGATAAGACGGTGCTGGCAAATGAAGAGGTGTTACCCGATGGTACAGCATGGCGTAGCGGTGCAAAGGTCGAACGAAAAGTGCTAAAGCAGTGGTTCTTTCGCATCACTGCCTATGCAGACCGCCTGGACCGCGATCTCGATACGGTTGACTGGCCATCGAAGATTGTGACAATGCAGCGCAACTGGATCGGCCGCTCACGCGGTGCGGAGGTCGTCTTCCACACCGAAGCAGGTGATCCGATCATTGTCTTCACCACACGCCCTGACACGCTGTGGGGTGCGACCTTTATGGTGCTCTCGCCTGAACATCCGCTGGTCGCAAAGGTGACGACCGATGCGCAACGCGACCAGGTCGAAGCTTACGTTGCGCAGGCCCGTAACCGACCAACGACCACTGTGGTTGCCGAGGAGAAAGAAAAAACTGGTGTCTGGACAGGTGGCTACGCGATAAATCCGGTCAATGGGGCGCGCATTCCTATCTGGATCGCCGATTATGTATTGATGGGCTATGGTACCGGTGCAATTATGGCCGTGCCAGCGCACGATGAACGTGATTTCGCATTCGCTCTCAAGTACGGCCTGCCCATTATTCCGGTGATTACCCGCCCCGACAATGCAGCCCGTTCGCTCCTGCGTGCAGCAACAATTGCTGAAGATACTGCATCTGCGTTGCAGGCCGCCGGCTTTACCGTTACCGTGCAAGATAACGGTGATCTGCTGGTTGAACTGAATGGTGAACGTGCGGTTGAATATGCTGCGCTGATCCAACCACGACTGCGCAACGGCTGGACAGAAGTCGCCGGATCGGGGTGGCTCTTTATCTTCCCCGATGAGACGATTGCCCTGGACTCTATCGCCGCTGATGAACGGATCACGGCCCGCCTGCGCACTGCAACTGGTGATACACATCTGCCGACGGCGATGGCCTACCTACACCGGATTGAGGCTTATCGTAATCTGATTTATCACGACGCCATTGGAGTGCCAATTCACTCAGGCCCTATTAATGGTATCCCGGCTGATCAGGCAATCGAGCAGACAATTGCCTATCTGGAACAGCAAAAGATCGGGAAAGGACGAACCAATTACAAGATGCGCGACTGGCTGATCAGCCGTCAACGCTATTGGGGTACACCTATCCCGATTATTCATCGTGAAGATGGCTTGGAAATCGCGCTCGCTGACAGCGAACTGCCGCTGACTCTCCCGAATGTCGAGAGCTATGAACCAACGGCAACGGGCGAATCACCATTGGCGCTGATCGACGAATGGGTTAATGTAACCCTTCCCGATGGGAGTAAGGGTCGGCGCGAAACCGATACTATGGGCACCTTCGCTTGCTCGTCGTGGTATTTCCTACGCTTTGCCGACAATCACAATCAGCAGGCGCTGGCCAGTCAAGAGGCACTTGATTACTGGTTGCCGGTTGATCTGTATGTCGGCGGTGCTGAACATGCAGTTATGCACCTGCTCTATGCCCGCTTCTGGACGAAGGTGCTCTACGATCTTGGCGTGGTCAAGTTCTTTGAACCTTTCACCTGCCTGCGCAATCAGGGTCTGATTCTGGCTCCACCACGCGAGGTCAACGGCGAGATCGTGATTGAGAAGATGTCGAAATCGAAGGGCAACGTCATCACTCCCGACGAAGTCGTTGCCGAACACGGCGCCGACGCGCTACGTGGGTATGAAGCCTTTATCTCCGATTTCGAGCTGTCGGTACCCTGGAGTACTGATGGGGTCCCTGGCGTGAAACGTTGGCTCGACCGGGTCTGGCGAATTGTACTCTTCCCCAACGCCGAGCGTGGTCAATCTGGCGCTACGATGAGCGAGCGCCAGTTACGCCGCGTCGCTCATCAGGCAATTCAACGGGTTGAGCGTGACATCCTGAACTTTAAGTTCAATACGATGGTTGCCGCGTTGATGGAGTTCACCAACACCCTCTATCGCGCCCGTGATGCAGGTCTGGTTGATACGCCAGCCTGGCACGAAGCGATTGAGATCTTGTTGCTGTTGATGGCACCGATCACACCACATATCAGTGAAGAGCTGTGGTCACGCCTCGGTAAACCCTACAGCATCCACCAGCAACGTTGGCCGGTTGCCGACCCAGCAGTGGCCGCCGAAGAAGAGATCGAGATCGTGGTGCAGGTCAATGGCAAAGTGCGTGGCAAACTGACAGTTCCCGTTGATCTCGACGAGGCACAGCTCCGTGAGCTGGCGCTTGGAAATGAGCGAGTGCAGCAGTTCATTAACGGTAAGCCTATCCGCAGCGTGATTGTCGTTCCTAATCGTCTGGTCAACATCGTTGTTGGTTCATAATCGTTGTAATCGGTTGACGATGAGCAGAGCCGTTGCATAGCAACGGCTCTTAGTATTACCCTATGAACATACCACCAATTTTAACTCACCGCATCGTGCGGGCCTATCTGGTGATTGCACTCGGTGCAGTGCTATTCTGGTTGCGACGAATCTTTCTCCCTACATTTTTTGAATTGCAGGGGGTAATGTTCGATATAGCCGTTCCTTCTGCGCTCAACAGTTGTTACAATCGTCCCGCACTCGCCACTTGCAGCGATGCTGTGATCGTTGTAGGGACTGTTGTCGGGGTCGTGGCTGCTGTTGGTTGGGGGAATCTGGCAATGACCGTCTTTGCCATCATTTTAGCTATCCCGCCGCTTGCACTCTACTTTGCACTCAGCCCAATCTGGCCACCTCTGATTGCGCTGGCGTTTATTCCAATTGCGCTTGAACTAGGCCTATGGTTTCTGTTCCCTCGCCAACCCGACCAACCTGAAAACCAGGATTGAACGTTCACCACACGCCAGGTCTGATCAACGTTCCATCCCTTGCTCCCTTCCATTGACCCGATAGGTCGACTCGATTTCGGAAGTGCTGGTAGTTGATCGTCATCAATAATAATTCCAATAGCACTAGTTACCTCCCCAAGCGAGCCGCCAATCACACCCTCCAAAACAACGCGAAGAGTCTCATTCGGTTCAGGAGTATCGTCACCAATCACGGTCACAATGATCACCGGCGCTGAATCATCAGGTGGAATCACCAGCTCGGCAGGTGTCGTCGCCCGATAATCTACATCAGGCGTTGCCGAGATCGGCTCAACTCGATAACGTACACGTATTGAACGTTCACGAGCAGGGTTACTTAAAAAGATTGGAAACTCAAGTTGGGTCTCTGTACCTGCATTACCCTCCTCTACCGCAGCAGGTCCGATACTTACCGTTACCGCATCATCATCAATAATGGTTAAGACCTGCTCGCTATTCTCCAGTTCACCACCGACAATACCGGTCAGTTGGAACATGACAGTTTCATCCTCTTCGGCAATGGTATCACCGTTGACTTCAATAGTTACCGTCCTGGTCGTGCCAGCCAATGATCCGGCTGGGAAGATGAGCGTACCGGTTTCTCCGTTCGGTACCCGGTAATCACTGCTAGGGGTTGCCGGAAACATTCCCCCAGGAGCCACACTGTACGTCACCTGTACATCAATAACATTGTCGGTGAGTAATTCAACAACAACATCACGGCGAGTAACAGTGGGAGGATTGCCCTCATTGACTGGATCGATTGGTCGAACCCTGACTCTTACCACGGGAGTCGGTGTAGGAGTTGGC
>NZ_JPIM01000130.1 GCF_000735195.1 Chloroflexus sp. MS-G | reverse complement strand
CGACCCCCTCACCCAATGGCTGCGCACGGTACGTTCCCGATAAGAAATCCGGGTTTTTGATCAGGCTCTGAGAGCGGCTGACTTCCGACCTGCCGCAACCTCCGCTGAGGGATGGTGAGAGGGAAAGCAGAGCATTGTAAGTTCTCGCCAAACTCAGCAGTAATGAGACGTGAGCGGTGCTTCTTAACAGAATTGGTATGAAGCTGAGAACGCTGAAAACTCCTGGTTTTAACATTCCTCTTATTGCGCATCCCGATACTCTGGGGTACAATACAGTGTGTGATACATCAAACAACGATCAAGGGAGGTTGAAACAGCGCTATGCCAACCTACGTGTACGCCTGTGATGCCTGTGGTAAGCAATTTGAACAATTCCAGAGCTTTAAAGATGAGCCGCTGACCGTCTGTCTCTGCGGTCAGGCTGGTCGGGTGCGCCGGGTGATTCAGCCGGCAGGCATTGTCTTTAAAGGTTCGGGATGGTATATCACCGATAGCCGTAACTCGAGCAGTGGTTCGGTTACCGGCAACAGTGCAGGCAAAGGTGATACGAGTGATACCAAGAGCGACACCAGTGACGACTAATAACCTTTCCGCGCAACGCAGTGCACTCCTGCACCACACCGAATGGTCTTACCCTCAACGGGAGCAGGGTGCGGCCTCTCACCTTATTGCTCAATCGCTCTCTGTTCTCTCCTCCCCCCTCTGCGGGTGTTACTGTCGTTAGGGGCGCTGTCTGAAGTGGCGGCGCCCCTCCTTACCCATGAACCGGTCTGCGCACCACTGCGCAAGCCCGGTTCTTCGTGCATTTGTCTGTCGGTACGTTGGCCATTCGCATTTATCGCTTCAGCGGAGTAATCCGATGGGTCTTTCACATGCACTATGCGTCTTGCGCGACGATATTCGCGCTATTTTTAAGAATGATCCGGCGGCACGTAATCTGGCCGAGGTGTTGCTTTACCCCGGTTTACACGCCATTATTCTGCATCGCCTGGCCCATGCGCTCTACCGTCGGAACATCCCTTTTATTCCACGACTGATTTCGCAGATCAGTCGCTTCCTCACCGGTATCGAAATTCATCCCGGCGCCCGAATCGGGCGCGGTTTTTTCATCGACCACGGGATGGGGGTGGTCATCGGAGAAACTGCCGAGATCGGTGATTGGGTGATGTTGTACCAGGGGGTCACGTTAGGCGGTACCGGTAAACAAACCGGCAAGCGTCATCCAACAGTAGAAGATGAAGTGGTGATCGGTGTCGGGGCCATCGTGCTCGGCGCCATCACCATCGGCAAAGGGGCACGAATCGGCGGCGGTGCGGTCGTTGTTAAAGATGTCCCCCCCCACACAACGGCGGTGGGTGTACCGGCTCGGATTGTTGCCAGACGCGACCCGGTTACCGGTCAGTCGCGCCGGATCGAACCGTTGCCCGACCCAGAGGGCGAGATGCTTCGTGGCCTGCACGATAAGATTCTGGAACTCGAGCTGCGGATCGCCGATCTCGAAGCAGCTACGCATGTTCACCACGAGGAGCATCGGTTAAAATACAATGCGTTACCTGATCAACTCTGGCAAACACTCTTGAATGACTCGGCTCCTATCGAAGAAGAGTATAATCAAGGTGCCGGGATTTGAAAGGCCAGTCCGTCGGCAACGTATGTAATGTAGCGAGTTCGTATGACTATTCAACTCTACAACACTCTGACCCGTCGGCTCGAACCACTCGAGACGATTGAACCCGGTGTAGTGCGGATGTATGTGTGTGGCGTGACCCCTTACGATGAAGCACATATTGGTCACGCGATGTCGGCCATCGTCTTCGATGTTATCCGCCGCTACCTCGAGTTTCGTGGGTATCAGGTTCGGCATATTGTAAACTTCACCGATATTGATGACAAGGTTATCGCACGGGCCAATGCCCTTGGTCAAGACCCACTGACATTGTCGGGGCAGTATGCAGCCGAGTTTCTGACTCAGTTGCAGGCAATGAATGTCTTACCGGCGACGGCATATCCCCGCGTCTCTACAACAATGCCGGCTATCATTGCCTTCGTGCAGGGATTGATCGAACGCGGCTATGCTTACGTGGTCGACGGTGATGTTTATTTTCGGGTTCGTCGTGATGAAGACTACGGGAAGCTCTCTGGCCGTTCACTCGATGAGATGTTGAGCGGTACACGCTTTGAAGTCGATCCACGCAAAGAATCACCGGCTGACTTTGCCCTTTGGAAAGCAGCCCGGCCTGGTGAACCAGCCTGGGATAGCCCATGGGGACCAGGCCGGCCCGGATGGCATATCGAATGCTCGGCAATGGCGATGGAATATCTTGGCCCGCAGATCGATATTCATGGTGGCGGCACTGACCTGATCTTCCCCCATCACGAAAACGAGATTGCCCAGAGTGAGAGTCTGACCGGTCAACGCTTTGCCCGCTACTGGGTTCACAATGGGATGTTGCAACTGGTCAACCCCCAAACCCGGCAGGTCGAAAAGATGTCGAAGTCGCTGGGTAATGTCGTGACCATTGCCGATTTTCTCAGCCGTTACGATGCCGATGTCTTTCGACTCATCGTCTTGAGCAGTTCGTACCGCAGTCCACTAACGTACAACGACGAGATTGCGGCTGATAATCAGCGCAAACTCGAACGACTGCTCTCAGCACTGGCACCGGCAACCGGTACGATCCGTGAAGGCCCGGCGGTAACTGCCCTCCAGGAGGCAGCGACACTTGCCCGCCAGCGTTTTATAACGGCAATGGATAACGACTTTAACAGCCCGGCGGCACTGGCAGCCCTGTTCGATCTGGTACGGGCAATCAATGCCGCACGCGATGCCGGCCTGGCAGATGACATCTTGGCAATCGGGCAGCAGACCTTGCGCGAACTGGCCGGTGTCCTCGGTTTACGTCTGCAACCACGACAGCAGACAACCAATGCCGAAGTTACGCCGTTTATCGACTTGCTGGTGGAGGTACGTAGCGAATTGCGGAAAGCAAAACAGTTCGCACTGGCCGATCTGGTGCGCAACCGCTTGAATGAACTGGGAGTGATTCTGGAAGACGGGCCACAGGGAACGCGCTGGAAGTGGGATCGGTAAGGCGCTGATGTCCAAGAGGGAGCAACGTCGGTATGCAGACAACCTCATGGCTTGAAATTGCGGTAGAGGTCGATCCAGAATCGGTTGAGACTGTTGCCGAGATATTGGCTCGCTACGGCTACAACGGTGGAGTCGTGATCGAACAGGGCTGGATCGCCGGTGACGAAGGGCCAGAGTTTCAGTATGATCCTCATCGTCCGGTTTGGTTGCGTACCTATCTGCCACTCGATGCGCAGGTCGAAGAGACGCGCCAACAGATTGAGCATGCGCTCTGGCATGTTCATCAGATTCGTCCGCTGGGGCCGATCCAGACCCGTACTCTGGCCGAAGAGGATTGGGCCAACGCCTGGAAACAATTTTATTCGGTCATGCGGGTAGGCAAACGAACGATCATCGTACCGTCTTGGCTGGAATATCAACCACAACCCGACGATATTGTACTGTTGCTCGATCCAGGTATGGCTTTTGGTACCGGTCTGCATCCGACGACCCGTCTCTGCCTGAACTTGCTCGAACAACTGGTACAACCAGGGCAAGACGTGCTCGATCTCGGTACCGGTTCTGGGATTCTCGCCATTGCAGCCGCTAAACTCGGCGCCGGTCGGGTACTGGCCCTCGATAACGATCCGATTGCAGTACGAGTGGCGCAGGAAAATATTGATCGCAATCGGGTTGGGAATACGGTAACTGTGGCTGAAGGAAGTCTTGGGGTTGGTCAGGCAATGGGGCACTGGCTCTCGGGTGATTTTGGCCCGCCCGAACCAGACCCTGCCCTGCACGAACACGGCCTGCAAGCCACGTTCGATCTGATAGCGGCCAACCTCATTGCCAGAGTGCTGATCACGCTTGCACCCGATCTGGCAACCGCACTCAAGCCTGGGGGTCTGCTCATTAGTAGTGGTATCATCGATGTTAAAGAAGAAGAGGTAGCAGCCGCCTTTACCGCAGCCGGCCTCCAACCGATTGCGCGCCATGTGGAAGGCGAATGGGTGGCACTGGTACATCGCCGAATATAACGGGATGATCAACAACGAGGATACGTGCTATGCAGCAGCTCTACCCAATTCTCTGTGAACCGCGACTAGTCGAGCCACTTTGGGGTGGTCAGCGACTGGCGTCATGGCTTGATCTGCCACCTCCTCATCCCGAACGACTAGGCGAAATCTGGCTGATTTTCGATAGCAACCGGGTGAGCAATGGTGCATTGGCCGGTATGACAATTGCCGACCTGGCCCGTATGTATGGTCCGGCCCTGGTTGGCACACGCCCATTTGCCCGCTACGGCGCCGATTTGCCGCTGTTGGCCAAATTCATCGACGCTGCCGACCGACTTTCGGTGCAGGTGCATCCCGACGATGAATACGCCCACACATTTGAAGCGCATACCGGCTTCCACGGCAAAACCGAAGCCTGGTACATCTTGGCTGCCGAACCAAACGCAACTGTGACCCTCGGCACTCGCACTCACATAGAACGAGCAACCCTGGCAACGGCGATCAATGACGGGACAGTTGAAGATTTACTGGCCGAGCAACCGGTGCAGGCCGGCGACCTGATCTTCGTTCCTGCCGGTACGATTCACGCCATTAATGCCGGTATCATGTTGTTTGAAATTCAGCAGAAATCGGACCTCACCTACCGGTTATACGACTACAACCGGCGTGATGCCCGCACCGGTCAGCTTCGCCCTTTACATATCGAACAGGCGCTGGCGGTGAGCCGCCTAGAACCGGCTCGTACCGCCCGTTTACGCCCGCTCGTCCTGGATGAGCAGCGCGAACTTCTGGTGGCATGTCCATCGTTCGCGCTCGAACGCTGGCAGATTCGGGGACAATTGACGGCTACCACCGATCCGGCTTCGCTCGAAATCCTGACAGTGATTGCCGGTACAGCGCAACTGATCTGGCAGCAGACAGTGATCGAATTGCGACAAGGCATAGCGGTCTTGTTACCGGCAACCCTGGGTAAATACCAGATCATGAGTCATAATGGAGTATTCCTCCGTTCATACATTCCCGACATACCAGCGTTGATAACCTCGGTTGGCGTCGAACCAGGCGCTGGCCCGATCTTCCTGTAAGCTGATGACAGAAGAGACCTTCACGCTTCCGAACACACGCCGCTTCTTTGTCAACCCGGCCTGGCTGCGTACCGATCAGATCGTGATCGACGATCCGACGCTCATTCATCAATGGGCACGGGTCTTGCGTCTGCGGACCGGTGATCGAGTCATATTACTCGATGGACAAGGAATGGCAGCAGTGGTCGAAATTACTCACCTTGATCGTCGGCTAGCCCACGGACAGATTATTGCCCGCTGTCAGGCAAGCGGTGAGCCAGCGGCCATCTTTGATCTCTATCTGGCCTTGATTCGTCCTGAGCGATTTGAATGGGCGTTGCAGAAAGCCGTTGAGTTGGGGGCACATCGTATCGTACCGGTCGTGTTCGCCCGTTCGCTCAGCAGGGATCAGATTGATGCACATCGGCTGGCCCGCTGGCAACGCATTGTCACCGAAGCAGCCGAGCAATCGGGGCGAGGGCGGTTACCTGTGGTCAGTCAGCCGCAACCCTTTCTGACAGCCATCGGCGCTGCGCATACTGTTGATCTGGCAATACTTCTCGATGAACAAGCCACAACACATTTGCGTACTGTGTTGCAGCAGCAGCCATCGCTGCGCCAGATCGCAATCTACTCTGGTCCAGAGGGTGGTATCGATCCCCATGAACGTGCTGTTGCCAGCGATCACGGTATTCAGGCAGTGTCGTTAGGACCACGCATCTTACGGGCAGAAACTGCCCCCATAGCGGCACTGGCTATGCTTCAATACGCACTTCATACCTAGAAAAGATATGACAATGGAACGGGTATGGATGATTATCGGCAAGATAATCCAGTGGCTGGCAGTGATTGCCATCGCCTTTCTCGGTGGTTGGGTTACCGGTCGGATTGTCGGCGTTTCACCAATTGATGTGTTTATTAGCGGTGTTTCTAACGCCGATGCCCGGCTGCTTACGCCCGGTGAACGACGCCAACAGGCTGCTATCTTCTGGGATGTTTGGGACCTGGTTGAGGGCAACTTCTACCGCCCAGAAGTGATCGACCGCAAGCGCATGATCTACGGGGCAATCCGAGGCATGCTGGCGACCCTCGACGATCCCTATACCTTTTTTCAGGAACCGGAAGAAGCACAGCAGAATCGCGAGTCGATGGAAGGACGGTATGAAGGGATCGGCGCATACCTGCGTGTTGAGAAAGGTATGATCATTATTGATCGCCCTATCCCCAATTCGCCTGCGCTGAAGGCCGGTCTTCAGCCGGGTGACATCATTCTGGCAGTTGATGATCAACCGCTTGCCGAGCTTATTGCCGGTCTGAATGATCGCGATGCCAGTGCCCGTGCAATCAGTCTGATTCGCGGCCCGGCTGGTACCGTTGTCCGCCTGACCATCCGTCGGCCAGCCGAAGATCGCGTCTTTACGGTGGCAATCACGCGCGCCGCTATTCCGATCATTACTGTAAACAGTGCTCTCCTAGACGATGGAATTGCCTACATCCAGATCACGGAATTTAAGGCAACCACGACCGAGCTGCTGGATAACGCAATTGCTGAATTACGTCCGCAACGACCACGAGCGATTGTGCTCGATCTAAGGAACAATTCCGGCGGCTTCTTAACAACTGCGCAAGAGGTATTGGGTCGGTTCTACGATGGCGTCGCTCTGTACGAACAGGAACGTGGCGGTGTACAGAAAGAGTTGCGTACTATCACCGCCGCTCCTGATCGTCGTCTCTTTGATATGCCGATGGTTGTCCTGGTCAACGGTAGCTCAGCCAGCGCCGCCGAAGTCGTAGCAGGGGCCTTACGCGATCAACGACCAGACACCGTATTGCTCGGTGAACGCACCTTTGGCAAAGGGTCGGTGCAAAATATCTATACCCTCCGTGATGGTAGTAGCGTGCGAATCACGATCGCCCGTTGGCTGACCCCAAGTGGAGAAGCTATCAATGGCGTTGGGATTACTCCCCAACACGTTGTGCCGGCCTCCAACGATCCTGCCTATGCCGCACCGTGTGTACCTGACCGCATCGCAGAACAGAGCTGTGCTGATGCACAACTCTATTGGGCACTCCGGCTCTTACGAGAGGGAATTGCACCGCCGCCACCACCCCCACCTGAAACTGTAACGGCCCCCTGATGGAGGCCGTTAACCAGGCAGTGGGCCAAGGGGCAAGCGCGAGGAAGTGGTTTGCAACCACCGCGTGAGGTAGAGATTGGGGAGGCAGAGATCCTGACTGGCAGGGATGACACGGATGAAAACCATCGCGTGTCCAATCTCGTGACAGCCCACTGCCACCTGGCACAACTTCAGTATAACAGTGAACCGGTATCAACAAAAGAGAACGGGTAGCTACCACGGGTAACAATTTCCTTACTGTCGTCAGATGAAAGAGCACCTTATGCTATGATAGCCAGGATATGATAACCAGGCAGTGCATTGAGCCGATGTAACCGTTACGATACCTGGCTCGTTGACAAATGGGATATAATTAGAACAAACGATCTAATCGGTGGGGGTGGTCTGAGATGGTCATGAACAATCCACGCCCTTTTATCCGTCCTGAACCACGATTGAAAGACGGGCAAAACACTGAACTACGTGAATACCTGCTGCTTGAACGGCTTGGGCAGGATGAGTTATCGATCATCTATCGAGCAGTTCATCAGACGCTCAACCGACCGGTCTTTATTTCGTTGTTGCGTCGTCACGACTGGATTTCCAGCAGCCGGTTTCAATTAGCAGCGCGCCTTGCTGCAAGCCTGAGCCATCCCCATCTGTTACCGGTGATCGATGCCGGTCACGATGATCGCTATGGCGATTATATGGTGACGCCATATATCGATGCCCGTCCACTGAGCGACCTGCTGAGCGAAGGTCTGCTTGACCTGGCATTGACAATGCGGATTATTAACCAGATTGCCGATGTCCTTGATTACCTTCACGAACAGCAGGTCGTCCATCGTGACGTACAACCGGCTAACATTCTGGTCACACCGCAGGGCAATGCCTATCTCACCAATCTCAGCCTTGCTGCTGCTCCCGACGCACCCGATTTGAGCCAGATCGATGAGGCAGATTATGTGACACCCTATTCGGCCCCAGAATTGCGGCTGGCCGAGCATAAAGCCAGTCCTGCCCTTGATATTTATAGTCTCGGCGCTGTCGCGTATCATCTCCTCAGTGGTGAACTCCCACCCACCGGCCTGATTGTCGAGTTAGACCTCGCCGGGAAACCAGAGGCACTTGCCCTGGCCGAACGAGTCCTCTTGCGGATGTTATCACCCCATCCAAACGTGCGTTTCACGACTGCCGGTGCTGCTGCAAACGCATTACGGCTGGCACTCCGCACTCTGCTCGATCAGACCACCACTGATATGGAGGAGTCGCGCTGGGAAACATGCGCTGAGTGGTTCGAGAATCCGCTCGAACTGGCACTGAGTGCGGAACTGGCCGATCTGGCCAGCCAGTTTCACGATTTTCTCAGCGAAGCGCGGAAGCGCGCCGACAAGTGGCATCGCCGTAATTATGTCCGGCAGTGGCTTAATAACTGGAGCCGGAAGGGCTACTTCCGCCGCGCTGCGTTAGGACAACTGATCGAGTTCGAGTCGATTGCCAGCTTTAACATTTATTTCTACGAGTTGCAGGTACTCTACGAAACTCGTACTGAGCCAACTATCCGAACGAGACCAATGCGTCTCGATGAACGGCCACAAGCCGAACCGGCCCTGGAACTCTGGAACGTTCCGCTACCGGCTCCGCAAGATTTTAACTCGGAAGCAGGTGGTGAAGTTGTATTGCCGGGTTCGCGCCGCTTCTTTACCTGCCCGGAATGTAAAGGAGCAGGGCAAGTGATGTGTCCACAGTGCCAGGGCAAAGGGATCGTTAAACCACGCAAACGACGCAATGATGAAGCCGATCCAATCGAACAGACCTGTCCCACCTGTAAAGGGTACCAGAAGATTCGCTGTGAGAAATGTCAAGGGAATGGGAATCTGGCTGAAGAAAAGGTGTTCCGCTGGTCACGACGTGCGATTGAGTACAGTAATGATGACGATAGCGAAGGGTTACCCAACAACGTCCGTGCGCTCCTCCGTCAGCGTGCGCAGCAGGTCTATGAAGCAGAGATTGATCTCTACGACAGTCAGTGGCGTAGTGTGGGGTCATTGAGTGCCTTGATCGATCAGGCGATTACGAAAGCCGGTAAAGATACCCGACCGCTACGGGCGATGCTGCGGATAAAAGGCGTGACCATGACCCAAATTAATGGCATTCTCGACGATCAAGAGTGTGAGCTGTATCTGATCGGGCCAGACGATATGCTCACGAGCACTGTGCCCCTCTGGAATCTCGAACGGATTGCGCTGGTCGCATTGACGGCTTTGCTTGTGGTGCTATTAGTCATAGGGGCACTTTTCGTCTTGTCGTAACAGGCCGATCATCACCTGATTGTACGCGGGCATGAATACCGCACAGAGTATCTGTGGCTTTGCAGCGTTTTTACCCTACCCGACAGGAGATGGAGGTGAGGAGGGAGAGGGACGGATAGCTTCCCCTTCCAAGGTGCTCTAACCAGTCTTCTGTTAACTCGCCGATCATGCACGTCATCGCAGCAGGAGAGATAGGTTCGACCCTCTGCCCTCGCTTGCGGGTACCTGGCGATGAGGTGTACTGAATGCGTCAACTGATGGGTCTCGGCCACCCACCGCATACGCGGATCAGAGACCCGCGCACCCAGGTGGTTGACATCAGCTCTGCTCACGTCGACTTCGTTCCCGGCCAAACGCAATAATTTCATCGAGGAATCGTGATGGTTTCAGCCGCTGCCCCCGGTTACGGCTCGCTGTCCACGAGAGATAGAGCCGCTCGCCAGCACGGGTGAGCGCAACGTAGCACAATCGTCGCTCCTCTTCCAGTGCCGCAGGATCGCCTATACTTCGCTCGTGCGGCAGCGTACCCTCTTCGAGACCGACCACGAATACAAAGGGCCATTCCAGACCTTTTGCAGCGTGAATCGTTAAGAGCTGAACGCGATCACGTTCGTCGTCTTCATCATCAACATTAGTCATCAGTGCTACTTCTTGCAAAAACGAACGTAGATCGGTGTGCTCTTCAGCCGCCCGGATCAACTCTTGCAAATACGCACGAGCTTCGGCCAGCTCCTCTGCATCGAAACGTTCAGCTAAGGCAGCCATGTAGCCACTCTGTTCCAACACGTCGGCTAACAGGTGATCGGGCGGCATCGTGCCTTCGGCTAACCGCCACCAGCGCTGCAACAGTGCAAAGAGCCGACGCGCCCCCTCAACCGCACGTGCACTCAGACCAAGAATAACGCCAGCGTGACCGAGTGCCATGCTAAGGGTCAACGACTGAGATGCGGCATAAGCGGCGATAGTTGCCAACGCCTGTCCGCCCAAACCACGGGCTGGCACATTGGCAATCCGTGTCAGGCTCAGATGATCGGCAGGATTCGCGATACAGCGCAGATAAGCCAGTGCATCACGTACCACTGCTCGATCAAAGAAACTTACACCGCCGCGTACCAGATAGGGAATACGAGCGTGACGAAATGCCTGCTCGAACGGACGACTCATGTGTCGCGTCCGGTAGAGCACGGCAATCTCGCGTAATTGTCGTCCCTGTCGCTGAAGATCGGCAATGGTGCGCGCTACTTGTTCAGCCTCATCACGGCTATCTTTCGCCTCACTGATCAAGACACAGCGTTCACTATTGACTCGTGCAGCAGCGCGCAACTCCATCGGCGCTACACTCCGACTATGCCGGATGATGGCGTAGGCCGCATCGAGAATTGGCTGTCGCGAACGGTAATTGGTCGTCAACTCTATGACTTGGGCATCGGGAAAATCGGTTGAAAACCGGCTGATAATGCTGTGATCAGCGTTACGGAACCCGTAGATACTCTGCATTGCATCACCCACCACGAAGAGCGAACGGGGACGTTGCGTCGTTGGCCGGGTGAGCAGCTCGATCAAAGCGTGCTGACTTGGATCCGTATCCTGATATTCATCAACCAATACATGGTGCCAGCGTTGCTGATACGTGGACAGCAGATCAGGATCATCACTTAACAAACGGTAGGTATTTAGGATCAAGTCGTCAAAATCGAGGGCATTCGCCTGCTCAAGTGCACGCTGATAACGTCGGTAACAGGCCGCAATAAAACGATCAAGCGGATCGACAGCAAATCGCGCCATCAGCCGAGGGGTAAGCATACGACTTTTGGCCCGTGAAATCAGGCGTAGCACTTCATCAGCCTCGATTGTACGCGGCGGAGTCTCGGTAACTGCGGCCAGCGCTTCTGCTACCAGTTGTAACTGCTCGTCTTCAGAATAAATGGAAAATGAGGCAGTGTACCCCTTTAAACGACCTTCAATCGACTCACGCAGAATACGGGTGCAGACGGCGTGAAACGTCCCACTAGTCAGACCACGAATCCGGGCGCCGAGTAAATGGCGTAACCGTTCGCGCATCTCTCGTGCCGCTTTGTTGGTGAACGTCACCGCCAGAATCTGTTGCGGTGCCACACCATAATGCGTGATCAAATACGCAATCCGCAACGTAAGTACCCGTGTCTTGCCACTACCGGCACCCGCTTTGACCAACACTGGCCCAATGGGTGCAGTCACGGCTAATCGCTGCGCCGGATTAAGGTGATTCAACAATTCCATAGCTGATCCTCGATACGACAGGTCATCTCTCCCGTCGGGCCAGCGCATTATACCAAACCGCAGGATAGCCCCATTCCATCACAATGGCACACGAACAGCCATGCATTATCGCGAACCCGTCCTGAGAACCTGATCAAAAACCCAGCCTTCTCATTGGGCACGTCTCGTCCCTGTGCAACCATTGCGTGAGGGGTGCCAACATGCTTTCGCGCGCCATGTTCCATCCCCCCTTCCTCCTTCCCCCTTCCTCTCCCGCAGCGCGGGAGGGAATGGGGCCGGGGGGAAGGG
>NZ_JPIM01000129.1 GCF_000735195.1 Chloroflexus sp. MS-G | reverse complement strand
AGGCAGTAATGCCCAACTGACACTCGGCACCGTAATTTTGGCGCGGGTGATGGTAAAGCGTAACAATCCGGCATCACGTCGATTCACCTCAAGAGTAACTGATGTGCCAGCAGGGCCACGTACACGTGCAACCAGATCGTCAATCGACCACCCCTCAACCGGATGCCCATCGACAGTGATAATGCGGTCACCCGCTTGCAGGCCAGACAACGCTGCCGGTGAACCCTCAATCAGCGCCAGCACCAACAGCATGCCATCGCGTTTGCCGATGTAGATACCGATACCCTCAAAAGCACCACTCAGCGACTCTTGCCAGATTTTGGCCTCGGTCGCGCTCAAAAAGCGGGTATGACCCTCATCGCCGAGCGTAGCTAACATGCCATCAATCGCGCCTTCGATCATCCGATCTGGATCGGCGGCGGTAGAATCGACATAACGCTCACGGGCTAATTGCCACACTTCCCAAAAGACGGCAAATTGGTCACAAATCTCGGTTGTTTCAGGGCAGGCAACGGTCGTTTTTGGATTGCTTAACCAGACTCCCAACCAGACGCCGCTGCTGATTCCGCCGATCAAGGTCACGAGGAAGAGGGGCACGGTAAGCCAGATGGGAATACGAATTTGCAGCACACGAATCACGCCATACATAGCCTTCTTATGCCTCTTTCTGCAAGCGTCGCACTGTCTCGCCATCGAGACGCCGAACCAGCGCCAACAATAGTTGTACCGTCTGCTCAATATCGCGACGATGGACGATGGCCGAGGTTGAGTGGATATAACGTACTGGCGGCCCGATAACCACGGTTGGTACCCCACTCCCGAAAATATGCATCCGTCCACCATCAGTACCGCCCCCTGGCATCAGATCGAATTGCAGCGGAATACCCTCTTCGGCGGCAACGTCAATAACCAGATGGCGCAGAGCGGTGTGGGCAATTAATGATCCGTCAATGAGCAGGATGGCCGGTCCCTGACCGAGTCGGCTCATCGCATCATCAGCCCCCACACCGGGCATATCGCCAGCAATCGCCGTATCGATAGCAAAGCCAATATCAGGCTTGACCAGATACGTTGTTGTAGCCGCGCCACGCAGACCGACTTCTTCTTGAACATTACCGATCCCGTAGACAATGTTGGGGTGGCGTTCATTGACCAGGCGACGAATGGTTTCAACCACGATAGCGCAGCCAACGCGATTGTCTAATGCCTTTGCCATGAAGAGATCGGGATTGCGCATCGGCAGGAATGGACCGACCGGTACCACTGAATCGCCCAGTCGCACTCCCCATGCCATAGCTTCCTCACGACTAGAGGCACCAATATCGATGTACATTGACTTTTTGTCAACGAGGCGATTCCGTTCATCGTTGCTTAAGATATGCGGAGGTTTTGCGCCGATCACACCGATAATCGATCCCTGGCGGGTCATAACTTCCACTCGTGTACCCAACAACACGTGATCCCACCAGCCACCAAGCGGCTGAAACTTGAGAAAGCCATCGTCGGTAATACGGGTCACGAGCAATCCGATCTCATCAAGATGCGCTGCCAGCGCGATCCGTGGCCCATCGGGTACGCCGATCCGACGAGCAATAATACTTCCCAGATTGTCACCTTCGATCTCACTTACCGGCTCAAGGTAGCGCCGCATAAGAGTGCGAACCGGTCCTTCATAACCAGAGGCACCATGAGCCTCGGTGAGTTCCTTCAAAAGTTGCATCATTGCATCCACAGATTTTTCCTCGCTCAACTATTCAGGAATCGACCAATTGTTGACGTACCCACTGTTCAGCCGTTGCGCGATCAGTGATCAGACCATCGAGCGTCGCTGCCCGCAGACGCCGTAACAGTTGTCCTAATTGCGGCCCTGGCGGTACCCCCAACTGACGCAAGTCATCACCGTTGAGCGGCGGGCGCAGCAGCCGCCATTCGTGCAGATAGCGGGCGATGTTCTGCTGAATTAGCTCATCTGTCGCGTAGTGTAGCACAGCAATCGCGGCTACGCTATAGGGCTGTAACAGGGCATCAAGACGACTCGGGCTGGATGCCGAGGCGATGGTTGGTAGCCGGACGCGCAGTGCAATCAGGTCGTTGAGCATTCGACGCACCGGGGTAGGTAGGTGGTAACGGCGCAGAAACATCATCAGCTCAGCATCACTGACATCGTAGAGCAACAGTCCGGCGATAACCAGATCAGTCGGCGCGACGGCTGCCACATGCGCCGGATCGCGCTGATAGCGGGCTAATCGCTCGGTCATGGCCGGTGTCCAGTGTAAACCGGGCACAATCTGGTACGTGACCCCCCATCGGTCGGCCAGCGCCACAACCGCTGCCGGATCGGGTTCACTCAATGTCAGGCAGAGTTCAGTCTGTACTCGTTCAGGGGTGAGGAGCGCCAGATACTGAGCTGCGATAGCTTCCTGAAACTGCGCCCTGGTCGCTGCATCAGGAGTAAGATCAAGACGAGCGGCCAGGCGCAGACCACGTAACAGGCGGGTAGGATCATCGCGCAAACTCTGCTCGTGCAAAAGCCGTAAGCGGCGAGCTGCCAGATCGGTAGCCCCCCCCAGCGGATCGAAGAGGGGCATCGGCAACAAGTCGTTGCCCTGCGCGACCAGTTGAATCGCCATCGCATTGATGCTGAAGTCACGGCGGAAAAGATCAAGGGCCAACGGCGCCGGTTGCACTTCGGGCAAGACAGCCGGTCGTGGGTAGCGTTCGGTGCGCGTCTGGGCCAAATCGATCAGCCAATTGCCGACGGTTATTGAAGCTGTGCCAAATGATGGATGCTGCGCCACGATGTCGCCACCCCAGACATTTGCGAGCAGGGGAACAATCCGATGAACGTCGCCTTCGACGGCCAGATCAATATCACGTCCAATGGGTACACCGAGCCACAGATCACGAACGACACCGCCAACCAGCCATAACGTTGCCTGAACCGACGATGCCAGATCAACGGCACGTGCAAGCAGACGCCGCAGTTCTGGTTCAAGTCTGGTGATAAGATTGTCCATGTGCGCTTGACAGAGCAGGCATTCAATGATAGGATAGAGTTCGCACGGGCGATTAGCTCAGTTGGTTAGAGCGCCACGTTGACATCGTGGAGGTCAGTGGTTCGAATCCACTATCGCCCACCACATTTATTGTAACACGCCTCATGAATTATCCTCGTCACCGTCTTATCGCGAGTTTCTTCATCGCTCTCGTACTAGCTGGTTTTTCTGCTGTTGTCACGCAACAGATGTACGCCCAGCCGGAGGCGCTTGCGTGTCCGCGGAATCAGACGATTACCCTCCGTGGTGATCAGGCTCCACCATTTCAGGGCCTGATCGTACTCTTCGCCGATTTGCCGGTCGGCGGCGGGGTCAGTGATGCTGCCGGACGCTGGCAAATCCCGCTGCGGGTGAACGAACCTCCTGGTATCTATCCGGTTGAGGTGCGACTACGGGATAATCAACAATTGCTTGCCAGGATGGTATGCTACGTTGATGTTCCATTGCCAGCTACTGTTGTTCCATCACCAACGAAAATACCTTCACCAACGCCAACGTTAGCTCCTCGCCCAACGACTGCGCTGCCAACAGTACCGCAGGCAACCCGAACTACGACACCGACGGGTCGAGCGACGGCAACCCCACAGATCACTGCTACCACTACACCAACCGTGCCAACGACGGAGACGCCCCGCATCACCTTCACGCCGACACCAACTTCTACCCTTGGCGGTGTACCTATCGCTACACCGACCCCAATACCAGCCGGTATATCGGTAACGCTTGAAATTGTTGCTTACGACCCAGATACATCAAACTCACTTAACGATGAATATGTGACATTGCTAAGTAACGAAGAGAACGACCTCACAATCGGTGGCTGGCGGATTATCAACATTTCACGCCCTGAACGGCCAACATTCGTTTTTCCGAATTATGTGCTGGCGCCTGAAAGTGAGATATACCTCTACACAGGTAGCGGCACAAACAATTTGAACACCGGTGATTTCTACTGGGGGCGCTCAGCACCGGTTTGGCAGCGCGGAGACATTGCGCAATTGTTCGATGCACAAGGGCGGCTGGTGAGTTCTTATCAGGTACCCTGACGCCAGGTGATCGAGGCAGCACATATGCTGCCCTGCCATCAACCTGGTCGCCTGCATACCCATGGATGTCCAGGCAAGCCAGGTCACATATCCAGACCTGGTATTAACCGGCAATGACTTCGAGCATAACTAACACAAAATTGTACACTCCATGCACGATAGCAGCAGTCGTCGTATTGGTACGTTTTCTTACCAAACCACATATGAGACCCACAACAAAGACGACCAGCAGACCATCCCAATGATACTGAAAAGCGTGCAGGCTGACGAAGAAAAGATTCGAGAGGAAAATGCCCAGACGGGGCTGCAAAACTCCACGGATTGCCAGTTCTTCACCTAACCCGGCTGTGACACCAATCACCAATGCTCCAAGTGGGCTAATCGCAAAAGCTATCAGTTCACTGAACGCCTCATGGTCGGTGGTAGGCCAACCAAATGTCTGCCAGATTGTATCTATTAATGGCAATGTGAGCGTTATCAAACCGGCCAGAGCCAGACCGATCCCCACACCAGTGATAACTTGGCTAACGGTCGGTCGTACCAGACCGATGCGCAGGAGCGTCGCCGATAGATTGCGGCGAATTCCAAAGCCGACTGCGAGAAACGCAGCCGGAATCGTCCAGACCAGGCCATAAACCTGGCTACGCAACTGAGCGCCAGCGCTGAGATCACCAGCATTCAATTCTTCACTACCTACAGCTCGCACAAGGGTGAGTAGTGGTGGCTGGCCGGTTACCAGCAGTGGCATTACCATGATCAGCGTGATAGTGACAATTGCTGCCAGCGCCACGCTATGCACAAATGAGTTTGGATCGAGCGGAAGAAATCGTGTTAACCACCGACGCACCGGTGGAAGTAGCGTTGACAAGCCTATTCCAAAGCTGAGGAAGATACCAAAAATGAGGAGCAGGATCGTGAAGAGAGAAGCCGGCTGAAGTGTCGGCGGATTGTTCGGATCAAATCCACCCGGTGGTATGTCAACGATATTCAATACCCCCAGGCCAAACGCATACACGGCAGATGCACCGATGAGGATGGTCAGCCACACGCCAGTAGCAATCCAGGCCCAATTGAAAGACGTACCGGCAAAATAGGCCAGAATTGCCAGACCAACAAAGGGTAAGGCATTGAGACTGGCGGAGGTGAAATTCCCGATCTCGCCACCAATAGCAGCACCGATACTCAGCAGAAGGATGTAGATGCCTACACCGGCAAGCCAGATACCTGGTCGCCGCATAGGAGCAGGTTCAGGGGTGATAACGAGTGGTTCTGACATCGTCTCTTTTCCTCTTGTTTCGTAGCAATCGTGGTAAACCGGTGATGAGTATAAACTCACTGCGAACAGCGCGCCATAGCGTATCTTGTGGTCATCATCTTCCCCTCTTCCCTTTTCTCTTGGGAAAGGTGATCTCCGCACAGAGGGTATTTATTCCACGCACTCCACATACATTGTATACCACACCCCAGTCATTTGGCGTGGTCTGAATAGTGTATCTGAACCAGGGAAGCAATAACAGAAAGAGAGGTGCGGAGAATCGGTAGGGGCGGGTTGGAAACCCGCCCCACAACAACGGTTTATCAGCCGTTCGTCACGTTGTTATGTCGAATCCGGTCATTCCCAGCACGCGATTACGTTCCGGCGCAGGATCATTATCGTCGCACCGACCCTGCTACTGTTCTAACCGACGGCAAATGTCCTGTAAGCGTATTCCAGACAGACTCGGGATAACCAGGTGTGCCCGGCCCACCCGTTCTTGCGGACCAATCCCAACGACATAAAATCCTCCGGCTAATGCAGCTTCAACACCGGCAGCCGCATCCTCTACGACAACACAGGCAGTTGGTGGTAGATCGAGCAGGCGTGCAGCGTGTAAAAAGAGATCAGGCGCTGGTTTCTGGCGCGTGACACTGTAACCGTCGGCAATGGCATCAAACAGGTCGGTGATACCTAACCGTTCGATCACCTCGCGGGCATTTTTGCTCGCCGAGCCGAGTGCAATTTTTAGTCCGGCAGCGCGAATCTCTTGCAGCAGTTCACGGGCGCCCGGCAAGAGATCACGTGGTGATATTTCGCGGATAAATTCAAGATAGTAGCCGTTTTTCCGCTCCATTAGCTCAGTAAGCACATCTTCAGGATAGGATCTGCCTTTGAGCATGAGTAGAAGAGACTCACGACGCGGAATACCGCGTAGCGCCTCGTTCTCTTCGCGTGTAAACGGAATCCCTAACTCGTCGGCCAGCCGTTTCCACGCCCGATAGTGATATTCGGCGGTATCGGTGATAACACCGTCGAGATCGAAAATGAAGCCCTGAATTGGCATACTCTGGTTCCTGTTATTTATTGTTGCGCAACCGACCGTTGGCGCAGTATCGGCAAGTTATCGCTTCCAGGCACCCTGCACGCGCAGAGAGCGGGAGAGAGACTCGGTGCGATACCAGGTCAGCGCGAACGTTCTGTAGGCTTATAAACCTCGAATGTGCTGCATTGGGTTTTGCGAAAGGGAGCGGATGCAACGATTTTGGTTGCACCCGCTCGTTGTTTACGCAGCGATAGCGCGACCGTCGGGATAGCAGGTAACGGTATGCATAACGCCACGCAAGGTAAAGCGGAAGGTAAGCCGCTGCCAGTGTTTAGGCAGACGTGGATGCACTTCCCAAGTACCGTCTGGATGGATGCGCAGACCGCCGAACCCGAAGACAACGGCCTGCCAAACACCACCCGCAGAGGCGGCGTGAATACCATCACCGGCATTGCCGCGCACATCGCGGAGATCGGCACGCGCCGCACGAATGAAGTGCTCATACGCTTCGTCAACATCTCCCATCTGACAAGCGACAATGGCCTGGATCGGCGGGCCGAGCGATGAGCCGTAGGTGTGATCGGTGCGTGGTGTGTAGTAATTGTAGTTAACCCGAATCTGGCTGTCGCTGTAGTGTTCGCGTAGCAGGAATTGCAACATTAAGACATCGGGTTGCTTGATGGCCTGATATTCGTTAGCACCTTCGATCCCGAAAATCTCGTGCATCGATTTTGTGCGTGGTTCATAATCGGCTAGATTGACATCTTTGAGTTTGAAGAAGCCATCAAATTGTTCGATCAGGCCATTGGCCGCGATATTCACACACATCTTTTCAGCAACCGTCTGCCAGTGTTGCAAACGTTCAGCAGTCAGATCAAGCGTCTGCCGCAGTTCGGCGGCTTTCTGCGGTGCATGCTGTTCGAGCCATGCCAATGTCTCTAAACCGGCACGCAGATTCCATTGCGCCAACAGATTGGTATAGGCATTGTTGTTCACGTGATCGTGGTATTCATCGGGGCCAATGACGTCGGTGTAGCCATAGCACCCCCGGTCGGCTAGCCATTCGACACGCGACGCACAGAATTTGGCCGTATCCAGTATGATTTCAGCGCCACGTTCGATATACCACGCATCATCACCGGTCGCTTGCCAGTATTGTTGAACGGCGTAAGCAACATCTGAAGAGATGTGGATCGCCAAATCACCTGTCCAGACGCGAGCCAGCTTCTTCTTGTCGTGAAAATCTGGCACCCACGTCGGCGTTACCTCCTCACCGGTATCGGCACTTTCCCACGCATACCATGCCCCCTCATAACCAGCGGCACGCGCTTTAGCACGAGCTGCCGGCAACGTCAGGTAACGATAATCAAGCAAGTTGCGGGCCACTTCAGGCATTGTGTAGATGAAGAGAGGGAGCATAAAGATTTCGGTGTCCCAGAAGGCATGCCCACGATAACCAAACCCCGAGAGGGTCTTGGCGCCGATATTGACACGCTGATCGTGGCGTGGCGCTGCGATCAGGAGTTGGAAGATACTGAAGCGCACAGCCAGATCGGCCTCTTCGTCGCCTTCTATGACAACATTACAGCGTTCCCATTCGTGCGCCCAGGCCTGCTGTTGCGCAGTTAGCTCCTGATCCCAGTCTGTCACACGCTGGAGATGATGATGAGCCAGTTCCAGCGGGTTGCCGGTATCGCGTGAAGTGGCAACGCCGATAAACTTATTCACGACAATCGGCGTACCGGTCCTCGCCTGATAGACCTGCTGGAGAGTCGGCACATTCTCAACATCCCAGAATGTGGTAGTGAGCGCAGCATCTCCTACCAGACGCATCACCAGCGCCAGCTCAATCCCACTTTTGCGGGTGCGGGTGCGTAAGAAGATAGCACCATCGGCAAGCTGACCCTGTGCAATATGGCGCCAGTGGAGTAGTCCTTCATTGTCGGTCTGACCATTGAGTGCGCTGCGTAGCTCGATCTGACCATCAAATTCGGGGATGATCTCACAGCGTAATGCCAGCAGGTGTTCGTTCGCCAGTGAAGCGAAGCGGGTAAAAATCAGCGTTGCGACACGGCCGTTTGGTGATTGCCAGCGCACCTCGCGGCGCAGAACGCCGGTCTGTAAATCAAGATCACGCCGATAAGCCAGGATGGTACCGGTTGCCAACGAAAACTTCTCGCCGTCGATTACCACCTGCGTAGCCAGCCAGTCGGGTGTATTGGCAAGCTCGGTCACGACAACCGGTGCATCATCAAAGACGCCGTGGATAAACGTAGCCCGTCGATCGTTGGGATACCCTTCCTCAAAGGTACCTCGAGTTGAGAGATAGCCATTCCCAATCGTGAAGATAGTCTCTTTGTGATGTTGTTTGGCTGGATCGAATAATGTCTCAGATAGTATCCACATACCTGTTCTCTCGTTCTATGCAGCGGCGAAAACGATCTGGGCAGCCGAGACGCGATCGTGCGCATCCATGCGCTGCCCATTACCAGGTTGTACGGTGTTACGGTGTTACTCACATTGCAGCGTGCACGTGCCCTATCCTTCTTTTGAACCGGTAGCAGCAATACTCCGCACGAAATACTGCTGGAAGACGAAGAAGATAATCAAGATTGGGAGCGTATTGAAGATCGATCCGGCAAGGATCACCGAATAGAGCGTATAGTACTCACCACGGAACCATTGCAAACCGATTGGCAGCGTAAACTGCTCGGGCGAACGGAGCACCAGCAGTGGCCACATAAAGTTGTTCCAGGCCCCCTGAAATGTCAGCAGAGCGAGGGTAATCAACTGGGTCTGGCTAATCGGCAGCACAATGCGGAAGAACGTTCCCCATCGCCCTGATCCATCCATCATCGCTGCCTCTTCCAATTCTTTGGGGAACGACTTATAGAATTGGGTCATCATAAAGACGCCGAAGGCATCGGCCATACCGGGTAAAATCACCCCCCAGGGATTGTCGATGAGGCCAAAACCGGTAGGCAGCTTGAACATCCCCAGATCAATCCCACCGCGAATGAGACCCGGTCCAATGATGAGGAACGATGGAATAAGCGTGACAACACCGGGCATCATCATCGAAATGAGCAGCAGGTTAAACCAGAAGTTCTTCAGAGGAAACTCGATACGGGCAAAGGCATACCCGGCCATCGCACAGAAGAGAACGCGGAAGATTGTGATGATGACCGAGATAAAGACACTATTCCACACCCAGCGCGGGAAGAGCTGGAACGTGCCCAGGATCGTCTGGTAGTTTTCGAGCGTAAAGGGGATCGGCGCCCAGATCGGTGGTGTGTAAATATCGGCCACCGGCTTAAACGAGAAGACCAGCGTAAAATAGAGCGGCGCTACCGAAAGGACAGCCCAGAAGGCCAGCATAGCAAAGAAAAGGTATTTACGCAGCCGGTCGAAGAAGACGGTCTGCTCGTACACCCGTGTCTGTGCTTGTGTTGTTACTGCCATCGGTGTTGCCTTTCTAGCGCTCGGCGCCGCTGCCGCTGCCTTCGATCACTTTTCGTTGCAACAGGGTAACTGCCAGGATGATGAGCGTCAGAATCACTGCTAATGCCGATGCCTGGCCCATCTGGATACGAGTATCGCGGAAAGCCCACTTGTAAATCAGGTAGGTAATCGTCGTCGTACTATCGAGCGGCCCACCGGCAGTCATCACATAAATCTGGTCGAAGACCTGGAAACAGCCGATTACGCCTACCGTCACAACAAAGAAGATGACTGGTCGCAACATCGGAATGGTAATGTAGAAGAATTTCTGAATCCCGTTTGCGCCATCAATTTCGGCTGCTTCATAAACTGCCAGCGGAATATCTTGCAAACCAGCCAGGAAAATCAGCATCAACGTACCGCTCGTCGTGAAGATGTTCATTCCCATAATCACATAAAACGCGGTACGTGGGTCATCGAGCCAATTGACCGTCAGACCTGTGATCTGGTTGAAAATCCCCTGCGGCGCAAAAATCCAGATAAAGATCAGTGAAATCACTACCGATGATGTCACTGAAGGCAGATAGAAAATAGTGCGGAAAAAGCGCTGAAATCGCAGATTCTGATCCATGGCAAATGCCAGCACCAGGCTGAGAAAGGTCTGGATCGGCACGACGATCAGCACATATTTGAAGGTATTGGGCAGTGCTTTTGCCAGAAAGAGTTCATCTTCCAGCACACGCTGATAACCCTCTAACCCCCACCAGCGCGGTGGTCGGAGCAGGTTGTATTCGGTGAACGAGAGGTAGACCGCGTAACATAGAGAGATCAGGCTAAAGATAACGAAAATGATCAGCCACGGCGAAATAAACAGATACCCATTCAACGCTTCGAAAATCTTGCGGCGGTCAGTTCTCGCTCGCATATTATACTCCCGTCATTGGTGGAGCGCAGCGACCGGAGCTGACCGGTCGCTGCGCGTAGCAATTACCGCAACGCCTTCCGAATTGAATCCGCCGCTTGCTTCATCGCTTCAGATACCGGCTGGTTCTCCTTGAAGATGCGCTCCAGGGCTTTCGCCATCTGATCGTTGACATCGGAACCGACAGCGCCCCAGAAGAACGGACGTGCACCGAAGAAGGAACCGTTGAAGATCGCTGCCGAGTTGGGATTGTTCTTCAGATAGTCGCTGTTCTGCAACGACTTCCGTGATGGCAGCGCAAATCCGCTTTCGAGCACCGTCTTCTGACTGGCTTCGCTGGTCAGGAAATTCACTACCTTCCACGCCGCATCCGGATTCTTCGTATTAGCCGAGATACCCCAGGCGACGGTAAAGATAAGGTTGCCTTCACCACCCGGCCCGGCCGGCGGCATCACCACACCATACTGTGTGTTCGGGAATTGATCGCGCAGATAGGGGATCAACCAGCCACCTTCGTACACCATTGCACACTGACCTTTGCCGAAGAGAGTGCCCTGCCAGCCTTCGCCGAGATCTGAAGGCAATGCACCAATCTTGGCGGTGCGGAATGAGGTGTAGAACTCGGCAGCTTTTACCGCTGCTTCACTGTCGAGCATCGTGTCACTGTAGTCATCCTTCATCACCATCCCGCCATTTTGGAAGACAAAGACCGGGAACCGACCTGGATCAGGCGGTGTGCAGAAGCCGTAGATCGGGCGATTGGGATCGCTGAGGTCGGTCAGCTTTTCAGCAGCCGCACGCAGATCATCCCATGTCCAGTCATCGGTTGGATAGGCAAGACCAACCTTGTCAAACAATGCTTTGTTGTAGAACATACCGAGCGTGTTGAAGTCTTTTGGAATACCGTAGGTCTTGCCTTTATAGGTAAAAGCATCGATCAGCGCCGGGATGAAGTCGTCACGCGAAACACCACTGGTCGCCATCAGATCATCGAGCGGGAGCAGTGCATCGTTCGCCGCCAGCTCAAGCCACCAGAAAATATCGACGTAAAAGATGTCAGGCTCGGTACCCGAAGCAATCGATGTCAGGAGCACCTGCTTGTAATCACCGGTAATCGGCTCGTACTTGACCAGAATATCGGGATTTTCTACCGAGAACTTATACAGCAGCGATTCGAGCAGAGCCGTCTCAGCCGGACTGGAAGCCCATCCAGATAGACGCACAGTAACCTTTTCGGCCGGGACAACAACTGTCTCGCGCACAGTTTGTGGAGTGGGTTGAGTCTGTTGAGTGGTGGTCTGACCACAGGCGCTCAAACCCAGCGCCAGCACAGTCAGAACGAGTAGGAGCTTGATCAGGCGATTCATAGCTTCTCCTTTCAAAGACTAAAGAAAACATAAAGACCAACGACCGTAAAAAAGTTGCATGTTTAG
>NZ_JPIM01000128.1 GCF_000735195.1 Chloroflexus sp. MS-G | reverse complement strand
GCCCGCGACCTCGCCCACGACCTCGCCCTCGCCCACGTCCTCGCCCTCGCCCACGACCGCGCCCTCGCCCACGACCGCGCCTGCGCCCTCGCCCGCGCCCTCGCCCGCGCCCTCGCCCTCGCCCGCGCCCTCGCCCTCGCCCACTTTGATGAGATTGCCAGAGTGGTGGCAGATGCACGTGCGCAGTGGGGCGCCACAACCGGAGATAAAGACGTGCTGGAAGCGCTGGATCAGGCATTCGCAGCCCTCACGGCGCTACGCCAGATGGTTGAAGGGCCAATCTGGCGGGTGCTGATTGTGGCTGATAAGGCGCTGGCAGCGATACCTGCCCCGCAACCCGGCCAGCGCATACCCTGGCGGCGGGAGGATCTGCAGGCCGCTGCCGATCTGCCGCCCGATCGCCTGGCCCGCCTGCAACCCCCAGCCAGGGACGACGACCCGAATCTACACGATGAACTGCGCAACCTGGCCCGCAACTGGCTGGGGACAGGCGATCCCCTGCGCCGTGGTTGTGCCGCGCTGCTGTTGGCTGAACTGGAGGAACTGACCGCGGCCGCTCTGCGGGACCTGCTGCCACTGCTGGCAGCCGCCGACGACCTGCCGCGCCACCGCGCCCGCGTCGCCCTGCTCCAGGAGCGCCGCGCCAGCGCCTGCGGTGCTGACCTGCTTATCGCGCTGGCGGACGCCGCCAACCACGCCGCGCCTCCTGCTGCCGACCTGCCCGCCGATGAACGAATGCTGATCGCCACCTACTGCGGATGGGCACTCAACCACGTCATCCACGACCGCGCCGACTGGTTGCAGGAGTGGGCTGCTCAACTGGACGCCGCGCCCTCGCCGCCCCTGTGGAACCTGCTGGGCTACATCCACCGCCTCGATCCCGCGTGCTGGCCGACATTCCTGGGGCTGCTGACCACGGCCGGTCCGCGCAGCCGGGCAGCGCTGCTCGAGTCAGTCTCCTGGCTGCTGCGTAAGAATCAGATACCTGCTGAGCATAGCCAGGACCTGGCTGATGTGTTGCTGGAGCTAGCACATGCGCCGGAGATGGCAATGGCGCAGGCCGCGCTCTTCGCGCTGAGCTGTTTCCGACAACCGCCGCCATTGGTGGTTGATGCGCTACTGGCGGCGGCCCAGGGTCAGCTGGCGGCGCTGTCCGCGCTGGCTCGCCTGGCGCCCTATTTGGAACCAGCCGATCAGGAAAGGGTGGATCGCTTGCTTGCCACCGCCGCTGCTTCGCCAGAGGCCGATGCCGCTCAGGTCATACGACTGGTGAATCGACAACCAAAGCCTTCATCCTCCGAGGAGCGCGATCAATTCGAGCCAGCGGCCCTGCTGGAAGCCCTGGCGCAACGGCAGCCCGACCCGGAGCGGCAGTTGCAGGCGCTGCTGGCCGCCGGAACAGACGATGATGTGTGGGATGACTTCTACCACGGCCGCATCGCGCTGACCATCCGCGAGTTGCTGGCGCAGCACGAGGAGGTGTGGTCACTGCTGCTGGATGATCTGCGTGCAGCGCTGGACGACGGCGACTGGCAGCGTCATCGTATCGCCCTGGCCGGTCTGGCGCGCAGCGCCGAGGCGATGCCCACCCGCTTCAACCGCAGCGCTGCCGATCTGGAGCCGCTGCTGCTGCGCGCCACCCGGAACCTGGACAGCTTCAACGCCCGGCGCTTCGCCATCACCGCGCTCTCCTACCTGCGGGTGATCACGCCAGAAGTGCTGGCGGCGCTGCTGCGGCTGGTCGGCGACACAAAGGAGGTACAAGGCGACGCCCTGGCGGCGGCGGGGCGCTTCAACCGGCTGCATCCCTCGTTGGGCCAGGCCCTGCCGCAGGAACTCGTTGCTGCCCTGACCGATCCCAGCGCGCTACGGGCGCGGGCGGCCGTCCGCCTGCTCGAGGCGCTGGGTACGTCACCGGCGGCCTCATCCGCGCCCGGCCTGCGCCGGCAGATCGTCGCGGCGCTGGCCGCCGCGCTGCAAGCCCCCAACAGCCGCCGGTATGTGTGGGTCTCGGCGAAAACATCCGACGGCACACTCGACCAGGACCTCTGGCAGGCGCTGCTGCGGGTGGCGGGGTTCTGATCCCAACCCTGTTGGTGCAAGCCGTATATCAACGCCGCCAGTACCCCCAATCCCCCCGCTTGCAGGGGAAGGGGGTGAGCCGGCGGCAACACCGCCGAACGGACAGGGCACCGCGATGCTGCGCCCCGTCCAGCTCGCAACGCTGCCAGGCCCTTGTGTGGATCAGGCATCACCCTGCTCGCGACGCAAATACCGATCAAACCACTCTAGGGTTCGTCGCATATGATCGGCCCGGTGTCGTGGTTCGCCGCTGCGCGTCAGTTCGTGTCCTTCACGCGGGTAGCGCACCAGTTCGACAACCTTCTTCTGGCGGCGGAGAATAGCAAAGAGTTGTTCGGCCTCGCTGATCGGCACGCGGTAGTCTAGCTCACTGTGCAACAGCAAGAGCGGCGTTTTGATCTTGTGGGCGTGGGCCAATGGCGAATGATCCCACAACTCTTCGTACAATTCCCAGGGGAAACCACCAAACTCGATCTCAATCAGCTCGTGGGCGTCACTGGTGCTGTGCTGCGTCAGCAGATTGTAGACCCCGCGTGCAGTAACAGCACAGGCAAAGCGATCGTCGTGGCCGATAAGCCAGGCAGTCATGTAACCGCCATACGAACCACCAGTCACCCCGATTCGATTGGGATCGATGTAGCCGCGAGCGACCAGCGCATCGATCCCGGCCAGAATATCAGGTGCGTCGGCTTCGCCCCAGTTTCCGCGAATTGCATCTCGCCATAATTCGCCATACCCTTCGCTGCCACGGGGGTTGCAGAAAAAGACCACATAGCCGCGTGCTGCCGCAACCTGCCATTCGTGCCACATCGAACGAAAGCCCGGTCCCCACATAATATGGGGGCCACCGTGAATGTAGACGGCCAGCGGGTAACGGCGAGCGGGATCGAAATCGGGTGGATGCAGGGTCCATCCTTGCACTTCACTTCCATCGGGGGCGAGATACAACATCTCTTCAATCGGGACAATGATGCGCTGGCTTAACAGATGCTCATTGATGCGGGTTAAACGATGCTCTTGACCATCGGCGCTGCGCCAAAAGAGATCGCACGGATTGTCGGCACTACCAGCGATAAAAGCAATGCTGCCGTCGCGTCCGACATCAAATTCGCTGACGATTCGCATCCCGCCAACCAGGGTCATGCCATTGCGGTACGTTGGTGTACCGGGCAGGCCGATCTGATACACGTGTGCATGACCGCGCCAAGCAGCACTAAACAACACCCCCTGCCCATCGGGTTGCCAGTGAAACTGCTCAACGTTCAGATCGGTATGCGCAGTCAGGTCGTGTGGTTCACCACCTGTTGCTGGAATAATCGCTACGCGATGGCCTTCACCAAGCAGGCGGGCCTCGTTGAGGCGCAAGAATGCGATTTGGCGACCATTAGGTGAAGGTTTAGGATCAAAATACGAGAAACCAGCACTGGTTAATGGTTGTGGGCGTGAACCATCGAGCGGAATCCGTACAACATCGTAATAGGCGAAAAGCGAATCGGCTTCCGGATCACGAGTGGCCGTACTGAGCAGCGCAAGACCATCGGGCATCCAGACCGGTGCGCTGTAGTGCAGATCGCCGGATGTCAACCGACGCGGAGTTGCCGGTGTGTCATCATCATTGACTTCGACGATGTAGATATGGCGTCGGCGATCATCAAAATAACTTGTTCCGCTGCGGTACGGCAGTTTCGTAATGACTCGCGGATCGGTGCGCAACTCTTCGTCGTGCTGGCGCTGTTCCCGCGCTCGCCGTGCTTCCCAGGCATCGGCAGGAGGTGGTGGTGAGTCGCCAGCGTCTTCACGGGCCTGCTCGTCGGCATTCACCGGCGCAAGAAAGGCAATGTACCGACCATCCGGACTCCAGGCCGGATCGCTGGCCCCGTTCGGATGGTTAGTCAACTGACGTGCCTCACCACCATTGACTGAGATGAGATAAATCTGTCCGCGTTCATCATCGCGGTTGGAGACAAATGCCAGCCACTGCCCATCAGGACTCCAGCGAGGTTGCTGATCCTGTTTGCCACGTGTGAAGCGACGTAATGGTTTGCTGCCATCGGTTGGTACCAAGGCAATATGGCGGTGATAGCTATTGCCTACCCGATCAACCGTTACCCAAACGACCGCTACGTAACGTCCGTCAGGGCTGAGTCGTGGGTCTTCGAGCCAGCCTAATTCATAGAGATCGTCAATTTTAAAGGGCTGAAGGGTTGGATTTGTCATGGCATGGTCCTGTGAATTACTCGGCGAGTCTATGATCTCTTGCTATTGTAGCATACTTCTCGTCGGTCGTCACTTGCGTTTTTGCTAGAAATGGTGACGTAACGTTCTAAACCTTGACACTCTACTGAATATCAATTATAATTCTACAACAGCAAGAGCAATTAAATTAACTATTCACAATTCATCATGGTAGTAATTGGAACAAAACCTGTTGATAACGAAAGGATTACCTCCGTGAGCACGCCAGATCAAGAGATGCCACTTGCAGTGCTCCTTTTCCACGCCGCAATGCAGCGCCGTATGTCATTGGCCGATTTTGCAGCGAACTTACACCTGAGTGTGGCGACATTGCGCTCGTACCTGTTTGAGGCAGGAAAACGTTCGCGAATTCGCAACAAAACCGTCGAGCAAATTGCTAAAGTGTTGCATATGTCGCCCGACGAGGTGCGGGAGCGGGCTGAGTTGTTACCGTGTGGGGGGCAGACGTTTAGTGAATGGCTAAAACAGCAAATGCAAGGGCGTTTTACACGGGCAAGGTTGTGTGCAGAGACCAAAATTAGCGATAGTGCCATGAAAAATTATCTCAACGGTCACACCACGCCCGATCCTGATAATGCGATGAAGCTGGCTGAGGTTCTCGGCGCCGATCCACTGGAAATGGCTCGTTTGATTGTGGCTACCGAATTGAGCCAGCGTGGTGTGACGTTACCACCACCGCCGCCAACTACAGTCGCCGCAGAGGTTTCGCCAGCGCCCGCTCAGCCGGTTGAAGCGAAAGTGAGTGCATCCGCACCGGTTAGCGAAGCGCCTGCAACACCGCCTGCCGACGGTCTCAATGCCGAGGCGATCATTACCGCCTACAGCGAGCAGCGGTTACTGAACCTGTGGCGTCGGCTCCATCCACAGGGGCGACGGGCAACACTGACATATATTGCGTCGTTGCTGGCGGAAGAGTTGTTGTAATCGGGGATTACGGATGACCCGCGTTGATGGATGCAAGTAGGGACGAGGCGCAGCCTCGCCCTGGCGGTGGTCACGACGATGGTCACGGAGCGCCGATCAGACATCTCCTGTTGCAGGTCGGGGCGCAGCGCCGCTGCGCCCGTACATCCCCATTCCTCTTATCGGTCAGGAAAAAACGCTGCGGCAGGTGCGATCGTCGTAACAAGCGTATTGGTTGCTCCGGCAGCTCGCAGCGCCGTCGCAATATCTGTTGCACGGTCGGGCGTGGTGAGGGCGATCATCACACCACCCCAACCGCCACCGGCCAGTTTTGCGCCCAAGGCCCCGGCTGCGCACGCTGCCGCCGTCAATTGATCAAGCTCGGTCGATGAAACCCCGATCTCACGCAATAGTTCGTGGTTCGTGTTGAGTAAGTGACCTAACGCAGGTACATCTCCTGTTGCCAGGGCCTCACGGGCAGCAACGACCAGCGCGGCAACCTGATCGAAGAGAGCTTCGTAGCGTACCGGATCGGCTTGCCAGCGCTCACGGACAGCGCCAACGGGTAAGCGAGTTGGGCTACGGATGCCTGTATCACCAACAACGAACGTTAGCGGTACGTTGATAGCCACCGGCTCGATCAGCGGTGGTAGGTTAGGACGACGCTGAAACCAGATCGGTTGTTCAAATGCAACCACTGTATTGTCAATGCCGCTGGGTGTGCCGTGATAGCCGCGTTCGCTCTCGTAAACCAGCCCGGCGATCACTGCTGGCGGAAGTGTCTGCCCGCTCAAGGCCAATAGCTCGCGCACAATCGCAGTGGCAATCGCCGCCCCACTCCCCATACCACTGGCGATAGGAATCGCTGAGCGAATAGTAATCTCAATCTGCGGCGAAATACCAAACCGTTCGATCACCGTCTTAACCAGACCGCTCAATGGGTCATCCGGTCGTTCGGCAATCGACCACCGTCCACCGAGATCGGGCGCATTAATAATCGACTCGTTCGTGGAATAATTGGCGGTTACGGTTGCTGTCGCCCGAACATCGGCCAGCGGCAAGGCAATCGCTGGCCGACCATAGACGACAGCATGTTCACCACACAGGATCAACTTAGCCGGCGCTGTTGCCATAGATCAACCGCGAATGGTAGCGCCCAATTCGCGCTCGAGGCTGGAAATAATCTTCTTGCGAATCTTCGCCAGTGTCTCATCGAGCAGGGTGCGGTCGGGCGCCCGGAAGGTAAGGTGATAAGTCAGACTGCGTTTTCCGGAGCCTACTTGCGGTCCGCTGTACCGGTCGAACAGGATCAGACTCTCAAGGTGTTCACCGGCACTCCGTTGGATGACAGCTCGAATCTGGGCCTCAGGAATGGTTTCATCGGCCACAATCGAGAGGTCTTGGGTACTGGCCGGGAACCGTGAAATGGGACGATACACTGCCTGACCGGCGTGAACAAAGAGCGTTTCCAGGTCGATTTCGGCCAACAGAATGCGTGGGACGTTCACCTCTATACGAGCGCGCACCTGGGGATGCGCTTCGCCAAGCACCCCGACCGGTTGCTGTTCAAGCACTCGGCCACGTGGATCGCGTTCGACCGCCAGCATCAGAGTTGCCGAACGCCCCGGATGAAAACGCTCGTCGTCGGTCAGTGGCACAAAACTCAGGCGATCAGCCAGGCCCAACCGCTCACCGAGCAGTTCGACAATGCCCTTTAAATCGTAGAAATCGAGCCAATCGCGGTCGGTATGTAACCAGCTCTCAGCCTGGCGTGGGCCGGCCATTGCGATTGCTAGCCGTCGGGGTTCGTCGGGCAGCCAGCGATCATCTTTTCCTGGCTGCGCCAGCGGGAGATAAACACGTCCAATCTCAAAAACAGTTGAACGCTCACGTTCACGAAGATTCATTGCCAGTGCTGCGGCGAGCGAGGGCAACAGTGAGCGGCGCATGTAGACGTGTTCGGGGGTACTGGGATTGCTCAGCTTGAGGTAGCGCTCGGGAACCGCCTCAGATGGCTGTACCTTAGCCACCAACGCCATATCAATAAGCGAATACGTGATTAGCTCGGTAAGTCCGGCCCCAACCATCAGATCGCGCACCTGTTCTTCTAGCTCGATAGCACGGGGGGTTGCCGGTGGCGGTAATTCATCGGCCAGGCGGGTCGTCGGAATGCGATCATAGCCGTACACGCGGGCGATCTCTTCGCACAAATCGGCAATCATCGTCACATCTTGCCGGAATGAAGGCACCTCAACCTGCACAATCGGCTCGGTTGCCAGCATGGCAAAATCACCAACCGTTGTATTCCCGATAATCGTACATTTAAAACCGAGTCGGCGCAGAATATCGGCAATCGTGTGACTGTCGAGGTGAAGACCGAGCAACCGGCGAACCTCAGCGGGCGGTAAATCAATAGTGATGGGTTGCCACGGCCGTGAGTAGACATCGATGAAATCAGCGGCAATCGTTGCACCGGCGTAGAGCCGCATCAGTTCCAGACAACGCCGGAGCGCGATCGGTGGCAACTCGTAATCAACCCCGCGTTCAAAGCGTCGCGATGCTTCGCTAGGTAACTTAAATCCCCGCGCCGTGCGACGAATCTGCACTGGTTCCCAAATAGCGGCCTCTAACAATACATTTGTAGTCGTCTCGCGTACTTCTGAACTTGCTCCCCCCATCACACCGGCAATTGCCAGTGGGCCGGTCTCATCACAGACCATGAGTGGCGGATGGGTCAGACCACTCTCAGGGCCAGGGGTCAAGTCGCGATCACGATCATCGAGGGTGGTTAACCGCTCACCGGGTTTGGCCAGTCGTACAATCAGATGGCGATTGACAACCCGATCAGCATCGAACGCATGTGTCGGTTGCCCCCACTCTAGCATCACATAGTTGGAAATGTCGACAATGTTGTTAATCGGACGCATGCCCGCGTTGATCAGACGGCGCTGCATCCAGAAGGGCGAGGGGCCGATCTTGACTCCTTCGGCCAGACCGACCATAAAACGCGGGCAGAGATCGGGTTCGTGGACTGTCACATGCGCTCGACCAATGATCGATGGGCCGGTGGCAATAACTTGGAGGTCGGGCAGTGTCAGTGGGGCGCCGGTCAGGGCAGCAACTTCACGTGCCACACCAACAATCGAAAGGCAGCGGGCAAAATTGGGCGTGAGATCGATTTCCAGCACCACCTCACCCAGATAATCGCGTAATGGCATGCCAACCGGTGCATCGTCGGGCAAGATCAAAATACCCTCGTGATCATCACTCAAGCCAAGCTCTTTTTCTGAACAGAGCATGGCATCACTCATCACCCCACGCACCGGGCGACCCTTCAACCTGGTAATGACCCATCCCTCTGCGTGGCCGTCGTACAACTGTGCACCTTCACGGGCAAAAACTGCTTTCAACGGATGCGGCAACCGCCCTTGATCGCGGTACGGAAAGAGGTTGGGCGCGCCGGTCACAACCGTATGCGGCTGATCGGCGCCATAATCAACATCGGCCAAAACCAGACGGTCGGCGTTCGGGTGTGAACGCACTTCGAGCACATTGGCAACAACAATCAGCTCAGGGTCCCAGGGCAATGGTGAACCTTCAACGCCGATCCGATGAATCTGCGCTACTTCCATCCCGCCGAACGTGAGGCGACGGGCCAACTCTTCAACCGGCAGGTCGATGCGGACAAATTCACGCAACCAGGATAACGGAACTCTCATACGATCCTCGACATGGCAATCTGGCTGCTGCGATTGTAGCGATGGCTTTGCTTACTGTCAAGAAGTAAGACGAAAAACCGGGTTTCTCGTTGTGATCATCATACCATCGCGGTAGAAGAAGATCGGTTGGGGCGCAGCGCCGCTGCGCCCGTACATCTATCAGGTTTCATCCGCTGCACCGTGAGACAATTATTCGGATAGGCTCTTCGTCGCGTCTTCAAGCCGCAGCCAGTTGTGTCCAGGCTGCGACTACGTTTAGGTGTTGATAGGAACTACGTCAGCTATTCGGCAATCGAAAAGGCTCGACGGGTTGTACCCGCGATGGCTCTGGAGCGGGGCGATGCAGAGTATGGGCCAGAGGATGTGAAACGTAATCTGCCAGAATATGGTATACTGTTAAACGGCTTTAAACAAATAGCAAACGGTTGATGTGTAAGGAGAGAGCAGATCAATGGGTCGTTCAAAAAGTTCAGGGAAGCCACGTTCGCGCCGCCGCGAATGTGAGTTTACGAAACTCGGTATTGAGCCGGACTACAAAGATATAAAGCGCCTGCAGAAGTACCTGACAGCGCAGGGCAAAATTCTTCCCCGTCGCCGCACTGGTGTTTCGGCCAAGATGCAACGTCGACTGGCAGTTGCAATCAAGCGCGCACGCCATCTTGCGATGTTGCCAATGGCTCCGGCACATACACGCTAAATGAGCCTGGGAGATGCGGCACGCCAGCAGGCGGGTCGCATCTTCTTTCGTATTTCGTAAGATCGTATGACAACAAACAGTTCGCCATCACCTCAAACTCCTCTTGATACACAGGCCTGGCTAAACGGTGTCCGGGCATCCTGGCAGCGCTCTGGATTACGGATTACCGCGCCACGCTTGCGTGTGATTGAAACGATAATTTCGTATCAGGCACCGTTTAGTGCCGAACAACTCTACGCCGATCTCTGTGCACACAGTGAAGCGCCGGGGCGCGCAACTGTATATCGTACTATTGAGCAACTTCACGCCAGTGGCTGGCTGGCTCGTATTCATGGGCCGGTAGGCGAAGAGGGATATGTACCCTGTCAGCCTGGTCATCTTCACCACCTCGTTTGTACGCAATGCGGGGCTGTTACCAGTTTTGAAGGGTGTGATCTCGATAGCCTTCTGAACCGAGTTGCTGCGGCAACCGGTTTTAGCATCGAAGGTCATCTCTTACAGTTGTTTGGGCGTTGTGCCCGGTGCCGGGCGAATTGAAGCAGAAACCGTTTTTACTCGCCGGATCGATGATTCCTGACTGGATTCCTCATAACGGTAAGACGACCCCCAGTTCGCTCAGCCGCGGTTGTACAATATTGAGGGCATTCATCGCTTGTAATCGCATCATCAGATAGTCTACATCAAGCCGATGGCGACGAATAATGCCGGCGGCATCGTTTACGTCGTGTTTCCCCTGTTCTGGCCCACGTCGCAGTAGTAACTTATGCGCAACGATGTCTTCGGGTGTGGCAAGAAATACTTGTGTGCCTAGCAATGGCATTCGTCGTCGTCGCTGCTGCATCGGCTCGTCAAGCCAGAATGGATGGCTTACCCCATCTAGCCGCACGGTGAGATCGGCAAACACCTTGATACCCCGCCAGATGACCCGTGTTCCATCAGACTGCACTGCCTTGTGAGATTGCTGCAACAGATGAACAACTCGCGGCAATGCGTGACGCTCCACTAGAATATCAATATCGTTTAGTGGGCGACGGTCACCGTATAAATGGGCAGCCGCACCACCAATAACGACCCACGGTATCTGGTCGCCGTCTAACAAGCGTTGAACGATAGCAAGATTTCCGGCGATAAGTGACATGAATCTTTCCTCTTAAATCAATGCGCCACCAGCAGCCAGCCATGCCTCGCGCGTTAATTCCATCTCGTAAAACTCAACCTGCGTATCAAAGCGATTGCGGCGAAAGTATGGTCGCAAATGCTGATATTGCTCTTCATCTAATAAGCGTAGCACAGGATCATTACCAGTGTGGCGCCATTCGCTCCTCAACTCGACAAAACCCAGCCGTTGATAGCAGCGAACCGCCCGTTGATTAAACGCCGCCACATCAAGCACCATGCGCTGAAACCCGAGCGATCCAAAGTAGTAGGCCAGAAAGAGCCGTAACGCTTCGCCTCCCAGTCCCTGACCAACATACGGTTGAGCGAGCGAAATGCCCAGCCGCGCCGATTGCTGCTTACGGTTGATCTCGCGTAGCGAGAGCCGACCAATAAGTTGCCCCGACCGGAGTTCAATCGCCCACGCTTCGGTTGCTCCCGTCCAGAACTGGTCGTCATAACTGGAATGGTACGGACGCGGGATATTCCACAACGAGCTAAACGGTTCACTGTAGCGCGGCCAGCGCTCTTGCATCAGCGTATCGGCCCGTCGCCATGGGCGAATACGTACTCGCTCGCCGAGCAATTCGCGCATCTCCGCTTCCCGACTCACATATCCTCCCTTACTAGGGTGCAGGCGGATGCGAGAGGCTACAGCAAAGATGTTGCTGCGCTTGCCCTCTCACTCTTGCTGACGAAGATAATTCAGCGACATCCACCCCTCAAAGACCTGACCGTTCAATTCAAACTGCACTTTTAACCAAGGAATATTATCGGCCACCACCGGGCCTTCAAGACGACGGACAACGGTGCCGTTGGGGACTACCATCAAGATGTTATCAGGTTGTGCATTTGGCGCTGAACGCAGATTTAAGCCCTCGCTGATATTTACGACGTAGAGTTCAGTACTGGCACGACCCGGCAGGCTTAGATCAGGGAGTTGCCACGAAGGTAGTTCAAGCTGGGGCACGTTGAGATTCAGTCTGTTGATAGCCAAATTGACCACCCAGAACGATCCGGCGGCTACGGCCAGTAATAGGAGCATCATGATGAGCCAACCGACCAACCCGCGTTGCCAATTTTGGCGCCGAAATTGATCAATGTCGAACGAAGTCGTCAACGCCCGTTCCACACGAGCACGAAGGCTCTTCTGGGGCAGGGCAACGGCTGAAGGCTGCACTGTGGGAACTGGTGCGCGATTATTGGTCTGTACTGCCTCTGCCGCACGAGGAATCTCGACCGGCTTCATCACTAACCTCCGAGTTGGAACAGTCAATTCATGCCATAGCTCATTTATCGCCATCATAAACGTCTGAGCATCGGCAAACCGTTGATTGGGATCACGAGCCGTAGCACGTGCGATGAGCCGGTCAACTGAGGGCAGGTA
>NZ_JPIM01000127.1 GCF_000735195.1 Chloroflexus sp. MS-G | reverse complement strand
GCTCCCAGACAGTGGAGGGAACTCTATGCCGGATCGGGAAAACGATGCGCTGATCGACCGACAGGCGAACGCAATCCGAATTGCATTGCAGCGGATCGTCCTGTTGCGCGAAACCGGACCAAAGAGTGCAGCCTGGCAACGGGCACGAATCAAGACGATGTGGCGATTACGGCAGCAACTGCTGGCAGATACCACACCGCGCCAGGTCGACGAGCATGATAGGTAACGATTTGGTACACTGGTTAACCAACGCCGGAAATGTGGCGTACAGTTTTGCACTGGCGCTAACCCCAGATGAACGGACAGCCCAGCGTCTGCTGCAACAGTGGGTGCGCACACTCCGCGAACAGCCACCTGCGGTCTGGCGTGACGACGAGCTGATTACTCGTCTCTACCGGCTCGCACTCAGCAAGTACGCCGATCAACCACGTGAGCGCCGTCCGGCGCCACCAACCGCATCGATCCTGGGGCCTCTACGTACACTGCCACTTGATCAGCGGATGGCAGTGCTGGCGTACAGTTTACTCAGCGCCGATTATGCCCGACTCGCCGCAATGTTGAACACTAGTGTTGACGCCGCACTGGAGATATTTAAACAAGCGATCACGGCATTGGCACCTACCCTCGGTCACCATCTCACGCAGCAAATCCAGAGTGACGTGTGCGTCACTGTCCGGCAGGCGCTGATCAACCCGACCCAGCACCTTCAACTGTTCGAGACCGTCCGTCGCCATCTCAGTATCTGTACGCACTGTCGGCTCTTTGATCGCGAATGGCAGGCGGTAACGCACGAGTTGACAGCGACCCTGCGCCGAATACGGGATAATCAACCATTGCCGACGCGATTGCTGAATCGTTTGCTGAAAAGTGCCACTGCGCCACGGCAACGTCTTACGCAATGGTCACTGATGATACCGCCAATCGTGCTGATCGTCCTGATCCTGACCCTCATCTTGCCGGGCCTGCTCCGTACACCTTTTACCGTGGTGACAACAGGAGCAACAGAACCCGGCATAACTGCCGGGGAACTGGTTGTTCGTGCGCTGGCCCATGGCGGCCTCCCCGCCCCAGAAGGCCCTCCCATCTGGTACGCTCGCTATCAAACCATCTGGTATTTTAACAATCGCACCATCGCCCCACTCTTCGCTGAAATCTGGCACGACCGCGATAATTCGGCCCGTCATCGCTTACAACTGCGCCACATTGAGGGTGGTGCGCCCTACGAGTTCCAGTTGGGCGATGGGACACGCCGTTTCTACTACGCGCTTGACGGCTCGTATGCACCAACGTTATACGGCGATCTCCCCATCCGTGCAGCACCGAATGAGCCGGAGTTAGTGATGAGTCTGTTGTCTCCTGAACAACAGCAAGCTGCCTTTCTCGCCCGTCTCCAGACCGGGCCATGGGCAATTGTGCCGATGTACCTGCGCCAGGCGGCAGAGGCTCCGGATCTGCGCTTGCTGGGCCAACAGCGTATTGGTAATCGCCTGGCCTACATTGTCAGCTTTCGCGGTATCAGTCCCCTTGACCTGCCTCCCGAAACCGCCGAGTCGGTACTGGTTTTGATGGCGATTAGCGGTCAAGACGGCCATGTCTTGAGTATCACTGAACTGGTCGGCCCATCAGGCAGTACCCAGACGAGTCGGGTAGTCTGGCGGCTGGCCGAGTTCAACTGGCTGGTTAGCAGTGAACAGATTCGCGATGCGTTCACTTTCGAGCGAGCGTGGAACGGAAGAGCTGAAACTGAAGGATTGGCGCCCCAACCACTCGTTGATCCGGGCTGGCCGCTGCTACGAGCGAACATCATTGAACCGGCGCAGCTTGCTCATGTATCGGAGCAATTCGTCCTGCCGGCAACGCTTCCGGTCGGTATTGAACAGGCAGTGTTGTTACGGTTGCGTGGCTCTACGATCAACGGTGTGCTGTATACGGGGTCCAACAAACGCCTGATCCTGACCTTCGACCGAGTACCCGATATTGATTCCGCAGTGCCCGCTGAAGTGATCGACCGCTGGCAGGTACGGATCGAACCGGTACGCGGTCAGCGTTATCGGGTAGCAATTGAACCAGATTCTGCCCCTGGCACCGCCGGTATACGCATGGCACTTGATGCACAGGGCTTCACCATTGATGAACTTCGAGCAATAATCGCCTCGTTACAGCCGGTCTATCAGATTGATCTCACCACGCAACAGGCATTTTTCGTCCCGACCGTTACAGTGCGTTAGTGGTTAGAACCTACCTGAAATATCCTCTCGTAGAAGAAGATCGGTCGCAGCGCAGCGGCGCTGTGCCCGTCCATCGAGATGCGCTCGCGGGGAAAAGGTATCGTCTGTCCTCACCATGTGCCTTCCCCGTTTGTTCGTCGCGCAACTCATGGTATACTCGAAAAGAGCAATGATCTCAACCTGAACACTCATCGCAGAGACGCGAAACGTGCAGAACGAGTTATGTCGCGTCATAGCTGTTGGAGTTCAGGTTTTACACCAGAATGTCTGTGGTGAATGATTGAAACGAGCGTCCCGCGACCGACAGCAGGACAATGCACGGTGCTCTAATCGGTGGTAGAGCAGACTTGTTGGCCGCAGCAGCGTGACTGAAATTCATGCAACTCCGTACCGATTTACAAACCCGTGAAGAACAGGCGGCGTATCTGGCGGAAGCACTTGCCGGTCTTTTCGAGGGGGCCGCTCAGCCGTCTCCCATTCGTGGTGGACGACGAGCTGCGCTCCGTCGGTTACGTGCGTTTAACGTTCAGCACTACGCCCGCACACGTAACGATGTGGTGCAGCGTGGGGTTTCCCTGCTCTCACCGTACATTCGCCACGGCGTCCTGACGCTAGCCGAAGTACGCGACTCGATCCTGAGTCGGTTTGGTCACACCCCTGATACGGAAAAGTTTGTCAATGAGCTGGCCTGGCGGGCGTTTTGGCAACTCGTGTACGCTCACCTCGGTGATCGAATTCATCAGGATATTGAGCCGGCCAAATATCGGACTCGTGTCCCGCGTCGTCTTCTCCCGCCAGAGGTGATGTCGGCCACAACCGGCCTGGTGTGCATCGACGAGTCACTGCGCGAACTGTACACAACCGGTTACATGCACAACCATGCCCGCATGTGGGTGGCTGCGTATCTGCAACACTGGCTAGGTGTAGATTGGCGCGAGGGCGCCGATCTCTTTTACCGCCATCTGCTCGACGGCGATCCGGCCTCGAACAGCCTGTCATGGCAATGGGTGGGCAGCACCTTTAGCCACAAACCGTACATCTTCAATCGTCAAAATGTAGAACGCTTCAGTGCCGGAACCTATTGTGCGCGTTGTCCACTGGCTCACAACGGCAGTTGTCCGTTCGATGACAGTTACGAGAATCTGGCCTGGCGGCTGTTTGGGGTATCACTAGCAGAACTGGAGGGACGACGATGAACGGGGTGATTGTCTGGCTGCACGGTGATAGCCTTAGCCCGACCGATCCGGCATTGCTGGCGAATCCCGGCGCGCCTGCCATATTTATCTTCGACGAGCCATTTCTGGCAGCGGCTCAGTTGAGCTTCAAGCGGCTCTTTTTTCTTTACGAATGTGCACTTGAAGCAATTGCCGGTAGAAATGGCAGCATCCGTCGTGGAGTCGTGGTTGATGAAGTGCGAGCATTTGCCGCCGAGCATCAGGCTTCAACCGTTCACGTGACCGACAGTGTTGCACCGCGTTTTCAGCAGTATGTAGCTGAACTACAGACCACCGGCCTACAGGTCGTTATTCATCATCCACCGACGTTCGTCTCTTGGCGTGGAGAACCGCCCCGTCGTTTCAGTGCCTTCTGGCGGCGCGTAGCGGAAGAAGCTCTCCGACCGGGAAGTACAGGGCCGGAGCTGCCGTCAGAAGAGGTGGAGTGATCTATGAAATTTCAGGGGAAAGTTGCTATCGTAACCGGCGGCGCCCAGGGCATTGGGCGGGCGACCGCACTGGCGCTCGCCCGTGAAGGGGCCAGTGTGGTGATCGCCGACCGTGATGAGGAAACTACGACAGCGTTAGTCACCGGTATCAATGACTGGGGAGGGCGGGCGCTGGCAGTGATCGCCGATGTCAGCAACGAGGCCGATGCCGCCCGGATTGCCAATGAAACGGTGTTGGCCTTCGGTGGCATCGATCTGTTGGTAAACAACGCCGGCATTCAACAACCGGGTACGATTGAAAGTACGACATTGCAGCTCTGGAACGAGATTATTGCGGTCAATCTTACCGGCGTCTTTCTCGTCTCACGCTTCGTCATGCCCGAATTGCGGCGACGGGGTGGCGGCGCGATTGTCAATGTTGCATCGGTTTACGGCTTGCGGGCTGAACCAGGCTGGGCAGCCTATTCGGCTTCCAAAGGCGGTGTGATTGCGCTGACCCGTGCAATGGCAATTGACGGCGCAGCCGACGGGATTCGGGTTAATTGTGTGTGTCCGGGTTTGATCGACACCTCATTACTACGCGCCAATGCGGCGCTGATCAATGCCCAACGTCCAGATGAGGCATTGCGTGCCTTTGCCCGCCGCGTACCGCTCGGTCGGCTAGGTACACCAGAGGAGATTGCCAATATTATTCTCTGTTTGCTCAGCCCAACTGCCGAGTATCTCACCGGCGCCGTCATTACTGCCGACGGTGGATTTGAGGCCCGCTTGTAAGCAGGAGATGTCTATGATCACCGTTACCGTGCGCTTCTTTGCCGGTCACCGCGACATTGTCGGGCGTGCCGAGGCACAGTATACGCTAACCGAGGGCACAACGCTGGGTCAGTTGTGGGAACAGTTAATAGCCGAATACCCACGGCTGGCTGGCTACACCGGTAGGCTGCTGTTCGCCGTGAATCAGCAGTTTGCGCAGCCAGCAACTGTGTTGAGCGATGGCGATGAAGTCGCTTTCATCCCGCCTGTCAGTGGCGGACGGAGTGATGACGTATGATTGAACCATTTGTAATTACAACCGAACCCCTTGATCCGGCGCCATTGGTGGCGGCAGTACAAACACCAGATGATGGCGCTGTAGTAACGTTCAGCGGTGTCGTGCGAAACCAATTCGGTGGCCGTCCGACAGCATTTCTGGTCTATGAAGCCTATGCCGAAATGGCCGTACCGGTGCTCCGCCAGATCGCCGATGAAGCACGGGCACGCTGGCCTATCGGGCGCGTGTGTGTACATCATCGGGTAGGGCGATTGGAAATCGGCGAGACCGCAGTCTTGGTAGTCGTTGCCGCGCCGCACCGCGATGCAGCCTTCGCTGCCGCCGCCTACATCATGGATCGGATCAAGGAAATTGCGCCAATCTGGAAGCAGGAACACTGGGCCGATGGAACCGCCGAGTGGCGTGAGTAATTGCCGTTTTTCGACAAAATACAACTAGCTCAGACGTATCTTCCTCGGAGTTGAACACTTATACTATGCCGGAACTACCTGAAGTCGAGACTGTCGCCCGTTCCCTTGTACCACAGCTTCAGGGCCGTATCATTGTGAGTTTGGCCAAACTCGACTGGCCGAAAATGATCACGCCGCCTCCTGCCGAATTTACTGCACTGATCACTGGCCGACGGATCGAGACTGTCGGACGGCGAGCGAAGTGGCTTCTTCTCACCCTTGATCGTGGATGGACAATGGCAATCCATCTGCGTATGTCAGGGCACTTGCTGGTTACCGAACCGACTGCGGCTCATGAACCGCACGTGCATTTCGCCCTCGAACTTGATAATGGTCGTTGCCTGATCTTCAACGATCAACGCAAATTTGGGCGAGTTCATCTCCTTGATCAGCAGGGGCTGGCGGCGCTTGATCGATCCCATGGCCCAGAGCCACTGACAGATGATTTCACACCGGACACCCTGGCTCAACAACTGCAACACCGACGCGCACCAATTAAAACCTTACTTCTCGATCAGCACCTGATCGCCGGAATTGGTAACATCTACGCCAATGAAGCCCTCTGGCTTGCCGGTATCCATCCGCTGACACCAGGTGCGGCGCTCTCGCCAGAGCAGATCAACCACCTGCATCGCGCCATTCGTGTCGTTCTCCAGGAAGCAATTGCCAACCAGGGCAGCTCATTACGCAATTATCGCGATAGTTACGGCCAACGCGGCTCGCAACAAGAACATTTTAACGTCTATGACCGGGCAGGTGAACCTTGCCCATGTTGTCAGACCCTGATCGAGCGGATCGTTATCGCTCAGCGTAGCACCTACTTTTGCCCGGTATGTCAGCAAGGTATGCAACCGGCGCCATGATTATGTACAATACGTCTATGTTGAACAGCAATGTAGCACCAGATTGATAATCTCTCTGGTGCACAACATACACTGGAGCAATCACGTGCACGAACCAATCCTGCTGGTAGAAGACGATCCCGTCATCCAGTTATCCCTAACCACCATACTGCGACGCGATGGCTATACCATCGATACTGCCCGTAATCTTGCTGAGGCACGCCAACTGATCGCTTCACGGCGACCACGGATTATCTTGCTTGATCTCGGTCTGCCAGACGGAAGTGGCTTTGAGCTCCTGAAATGGCTGACCACCGAACCGGATCGACCATTGATCATTGTTACCACGGCGAATGACACACCACAATCCATCCTCCACGCCATAACCCTCGGTGCGTTTGATTATCTGACCAAACCCATCAATAATGACATCCTTCGCCACACCATACAGCGTGCGTTGAACTATGATCGGCTTCGGCAACAGGCGCGAAATTATGAAGAATTACAGAGTGAAGTTCAACAAACACGACAGGTCTTTCGTGATATGGCTCATCATATCAGCCAGGTCTTGACAGTTATTATGGGTGAAGCGCAACTGGTTCACGCAGAGATTACCGATCCGACACTGCGCGAGAGTCTCAACCGCATTGTCCGCATGGCCGAGGATGCAGCACAGACCCTCTCGGCGCTCCGTGCATTGCGTCTCTTGGGGGCACAAGAAAGCAATAGTGAATTGTCATATGAATAATTATCGATTATCTATGTTGTTTTTGGATAAATACCGATCACATCTACCCTTGATCCGCAGGGAAAGTGAGGACCAGCGACTATACTTCGTGCCGATACGTATCGGCAATGAAGGTGCGTACCTTGAAAGAGCACCATACGCTATAGCAGCAACGCTACTCCCTTGCCCGCCAGGAGTTTTTCGAGTTGTCGTCGTTTGGAAAGATGAAGGCTTCTTGCCGGCGCATAAATTGAGAACTACCGGTAAAGAACGCTATCCAAATGCACAAAACGCCCCTCGACCAACACGGTGGACTGGGTACGCGAGCCGCTGGCCCGCAGGGACGAGCATCATCCGTAAGCCGCCAGGAATGCGGCTGCACACCATCATTGAAACAGGAAGCGGTACATATCTGTACACACGGCAACCTGGTTGGGGACCTGACCCGTTCATTTCATTCCTCCCCTCGTCGTTGCCACTTTCGGGTCGGGATATAATGTTGAAAACCCCTTATAGCGTGCATGCGATTCAACCTTGAAAGAAAACTCCATGGAACCCTCTGCGCTGAGTGGCCTGATTCCACGTTTGTTGTCTTTAAAACTTCTGCCGCGCACCGGCTGGTTGCAACGCGGAGTACGTGATGTCGAGAGTATTGCTGATCACTCGTTTAGCGTGGCCGTACTCTGTCTTTTGATTGGCGATCAGATTGAAGGAATTGATCGCGGACGACTCCTCGCGATTGCGCTATTGCATGACCTGGCCGAGTCGCTGTTAGGTGATTTGCCGGCGTCGGCGACTCGTCTGCTCGGTAGTGAAACCAAGCGCAAAGCCGAACGAGACGGTCTGAAGAGCCTGATCGGACACCTGGCACACGCTGATGAATATCTGGCACTGTGGGATGAATATGCCAACGGAACTTCCCCTGAAGCACGGCTGGTTAAGGCAATTGACCGACTGGAATTGATGGCGCAAGCGTTAGCCTACGAACGAACTGGTGTTCGTGGTCTTGATTCATTTTGGCCGGATCACGACGATTGGGCAGCAGAGTTTCCGCCTGTCGCTGCGCTGGCTTCTTATTTACGGGCTGAACGAAACCGGTTGGTCTGACGGCTGTTGGCCCGCGCTGTGCAGTGCACGGCAACCCATCGGTTGGCGCATCAGCACACCATCATCCCCCATGCTCCGCGCAGGTGAGGGGTGGTGAAGCCACTCCCCCTCTCATTTTTTTCTCTTCCCTTACAGCGGTGCTGCCTCACGCATCGCCGTATCGAGATCGTACCAGAGATCATCAACATCCTCGATCCCGACACTCAGCCGTAACAGTGATGGCGGCAGATGCTCTTGCCCTGCAACCGCCGCTCGCCGCTCCATGGTCGTCTCAACTGCTCCCAAACTGGTTGCGTGGCGGATCAGCCTAACACACCGACAAACCGCATCTGCGAACACCGCATCGCCTTTCAGATCAAACGAGATGATCGTACCGAAGCCCTTGAGCACGCGACGAGCAACCTGATATGTCGGATGGGAAGGTAAACCCGGATAACGTACATTGGCAACCAGCGGATGGGATTGCAGTCGTTGCGCAAGCTCCAGCGCATTACGCTGTGCTCGTTCTAAGCGCAATGCCAGCGTGCGCGCACCACGTATTGCCAGAAAGGCCTCTAAAGTACCAGGGGTCGCGCCATTCAATGTCCGCGACTGCCGCAGCTTTTGCCAGAGCTGCTCTTCACGAGTGGTAAGCACGCCAGCCAGAAGATCAGAATGCCCGCCGATAAATTTGGTAGCCGATTGTATCGCAACGGTTGCCCCGAACTCAAGTGGCTGCTGATTGAGCGGCGTAGCGAAGGTATTATCAACTGCAATAATGGCACCGGCTTTGCGCGGTGCAGCACAGATCGCCGGGAGATCGGCCACTGTCAACAACGGATTCGATGGCGACTCGAGCCAGATCAGATCGGCAACCGCACAGGCCTGCTGCCATGCTGCGGTATCGGTCAGCGGCAACCGCTGTACCGACCAACGACCACGGGTTGCGCCAGCCATCGCCAGCCCAACGACACCCTGATAGCAATCATCCGGCAAAACGACGTGCGCACCGACGGGCAACTGGTCGAACACGGCTGCTACGGCGGCCATACCGGAAGCAAATGCAAGTGCACGCCCACCTTCCAGACCACCCACAATCTCTTCGAGGGCTTCCCAGGTTGGGGTCGCGTCACTCCGCGCATACGAACGCTCTTGCCCGATGATGAAGTTTGAAGCAGGAATTGGCGGTACATTCAGTGGCTCACCGCTGGCAATCGTTCTACCGGCAGCCACTAACCATGACTCTGGTTTGAGATGGATAGGATGATTCGACATAGAAACCCTGTCAGCTTTGTGTGGAAATGGAGAACAACCTGCGAAACCTGGGTGATTATCGCACCAACAATTGGTACTGTCAATCGATCAGAGTGTCACAGGATCGGCAAAATCGGCTATCATAAGAGCAAACAATCGTATCATCAACATTCCCCCTCCTTTTGGAACTTTGAGGAGCTTGCTGTGCAGATCGTGATCAACGGCAGCTTTTGGTCTCAACCAACCGTAGGTATTGGTCAATACCTGCACAATCTGGCGCCCTGGCTGCATCGCCAGGCGCCTCAACACCGCTACGTGATGGTGCTACCAGGCAATTCGCCCACACTGGCTTTACCAGGCGGTGTTGAGCGGATAACCGTAACCATCGGCGGGCCACGCCAGATAGCAAAGGTTATCTTCGAGCAAATTGCCGTACCGCTGATCGCACAGCGACTGGCGCGAAACGGTGAGCCAACCGTGATCTTTGTGCCCTACTTTGCTCCACCATTGCGTGCGCGCCAACCAGTCGTAACAACCATCGGTGATCTGATTCCACTGCTCCTTCCGGCGTATCGTGGGAGCTGGTCGGTTCGGTTGTACATGGCGCTGGTGCGTCGGGCCGCACTGCGCAGCACGCACATATTAACCTTCTCGAAGTTCAGTCGTAATACAATCTTGAACTATCTTGCCGTCCCACCAGAACGGGTCACCGTAACCTATCTGGCCGCTGGTGAGCAGTTTCGCCCGGCTGCTGATATTGCTGCGGCCCAGAATCTGGTGGCAGCCCGCTACGGGGTAGCATCGCCGTTTATTTACTATGTAGGCGGCCTCGACGAACGCAAAAATCTCTCGACCCTGTTACGCGCTTTTGCCCTGGTACGTAGCCGCTACCCATACGTAACCCTGGCGATCGCCGGGCGAGCACTGGGACGCGATCCACGTCTCTTCCCGGACATCGATCAATTGATTGCCGACCTTGATCTCACGACGGCAGTACGGCGCATCGATGTGCCACCCGAGGATGGCCCGTTGCTCTACCAGGCGTGTACCATCTTTACCTATCCCTCGCGTTATGAAGGTTTCGGTTTACCGCCGCTGGAAGCGATGGCCTGCGGTGCACCGGTGATTGTCAGTGATGCGAGTTCGCTGCCCGAGGTCGTCGGTGCGGCTGCTATCCGGATTGCCCCCGACGACGTGGCAGGGTGGGCAGCAGCCATACAGCGCCTTTTAAGTGATGAGAGCTTGCGCGCCGACTTACGTATCCGTGGTCTGGAACAGGCTGCCGGTTTTTCGTACCAGCGCACCGCAACCCAGACCCTCGCCGTGTTTGAACAAGTCGCAAGTGCCTGTCGCGTTACGAAGCGAGAAGTGAGTGGAAAGAAGTGAGCGATAAGGCTTTGTAATGTTTCAGTGTTGGATTGCCGCTGATACCAACACGACGAACATCACCTACTTGCTGACGGCGTTTTCCGATCCGCAGCGTGTATATACATCGGAAACCAGCATACGTTGCATCAGCACGCTATCCGGCCAAATTGCTAATCGAAGAGAGTGTCTGAAATGTATCTGGTCGAGGGTTTTGATGTATCCTTGATGGTATGAACGAATAGAGCACACGAAAACCCTATCCTACCGACCTTACGGATGCAGAATGGCAACGGATTGCCCCCGCTCTGCCGGAACGGACGCCACGCCGAGGGCGACATCGCGTCTATGCGTACCGGGAGATGCTGAACGCCATCTTCGCTATCGTGCGCAGTGGGTGCACCTGGCGGATGCGTCCTGATGACGTGCCTCCTTGGCAGACCGTGTCTCATTCCGTTCGGTTCTGGCAACGGGATGGGACCTGGGTACGCATCCATGCGGCCCTCCGCACGGACGTGCGCGTTGCCGCAGGGCGGGAGGCAGCACCGAGCGCTGCGATTCTGGATAGCCAGTCGGTCACAACGACCGAAAACGGGGGCCGCGCGGGGCTGATGCTGGCAACAACCTCTACGGACGCACACGCCATCTGCTGGTGGATCCCGTGGGCGTGGTGGTGACGGTGGTGGTGCATGCCGCCGATATCCAAGACCGGGACGGGGCACGGTTGGTGGTGGACAACCTCCACGGGAAGCAGTCGCACGTGTGGGTGATGTGGGCCGATGGGGGCGATGCTGGCCAGGTGGTGGAATGGGTGCAGCACGTTGGTGGCTGGACCCTGGCCAGCAGCAAGCGTCCCGATGGGGTATCGCGCTTCCACGTGTTGCCGAGACTCTGGGTGGTGGAACGGACGGTTGCCTGGCTGGGGAGGTATCGTCGCTTGAGGAAGGACGACGACGCACACACCGCTACGAGCGAAGCGTTCATTTATGTCGCCATGATTCACGTTATGGTCAGACGGTTGGCCCGCATCCATATCAACGACTCTTCATAGAATTTTCAGACACTCTCTCAGAGCCTTGATTGCCGTACGACTAGTGCAATGCCTTGCTTTTCCAAACGTTGAAGGAATGTCAACACCGTCATGTGGGTGCACGGACCGCTGGCCCGCAGTGCGGAGCGGGAAACCATTGCCCGCCTTATCAGCACGCCATTTGGTGCAGGTATCCAACCTGTTCAGAGCTTTCCTAATTCCGCACGACTGGCCAGAGGAAAGAGGGAAGTGAAGGGAAAAGCCCAACCATCCCTTCTACTGCTATCAAGAAAGTGCGCAAAGGTGCGCACGGTTCTCTTCCTGCCCCGACGTGTCTTGATGACCACCGTCGTCTCTGACAGGCGTGACTTTCCCGGCTGCGGCGGGGACGGTCCCCGCCGCAGCGCCGCCATTACTGGTCGGACTCGCCACGGGTAGGGCAGTTTCGGTTGCCAGCCGTTTCAGGTTCCGCGCCGCATTGAGGTCACGGTCATGGTGCGCGCCACATTGCGCACACACCCA
>NZ_JPIM01000126.1 GCF_000735195.1 Chloroflexus sp. MS-G | reverse complement strand
TTAGCGCCGATCCGAATATCGTATCGTCACGTCCACGATGGATGCACCCTGTCCGTGGCCCCTACCCGATGGACGACTGGCCTGGTGCCGACGGAATACCGGGGATAGGCAAGGTGGCGTCGTGCCCCTACCGGTACCCCACTAACCGGAGCATCGACCATGCCTACGCTGCCTACCCCGCATCGCAAGGATAAGGGCGCAGCGGTGCTGCGCCCCTACGCCTCGACCAATGAATCCCAATGTACGAGCGCAGTGCCCCTGCGCCCCTACCGATCTTCATTTAGGGTCATGCGATTGATTCGAGGACCAACAGCAATTCAATATTGACCACACCGCACCCGTCAGCGCAGGTACACCACTGCGATCCGGCAAAGGTTGAAACGGATTTTTAATAATTTTAACTCTAGCCAAAGGTAGTTGAAAAGTGGTACAATAGTAGCGCCATAGTTATGGAGACCACCTCATTATATCCAGCAAAGCATCAAACAGGGAGCGTCGCATGAATATTTTGGTTGTTGACGACGATATTCAGAATGCAAAGATGACTTCATATCTGCTTGAAGAGGCAGGCTATCGTGTATTTCGCGTACACGACCCCTCGAACATTATGCAGGTAATTGAACAGCACAATCCCGACCTGATCCTCCTTGACATTATGATGCCCAAGATGGATGGTTTCGAGGTCTGTCGGCAGATTCGACGCAATTCAGACATCCCCATCATCTTCCTTTCCGCACGTACCTACCTCCAGGATCGCGTGATGGGTCTCCAGATTGGCGGTGACGATTATCTGGTCAAACCGTTTGAGCCTTCAGAATTATTGGCACGGGTTGAAGCAGTACTACGCCGCCGTAATGCCGATGTGCTCAATACTTCTACTCGCCTGAGCCAGGGTAACATTACCCTCGATCCGGTCGAACACAAAGTGCTATTCACCGATGGCCGCGTCGTTGAATTAACACCCCTTGAATTCCGTCTGCTCTACTATCTGATGAAGAACGCTGGCCGTATCTTGAATGTCAGTCAAATCTTGACTAAAGTATGGGGGTATGATTACGAAGGCGAGAGCAATCTTGTCGCAGTTTACATTCGTCGCCTGCGCACCAAAGTTGAAGAAGACCCGGATCATCCGCGTCACGTTATTACTGTGCGCAATCTTGGTTACAAGTTTGAACCATAATTTGCATGATGAGACCTGAAACCGAGCAACTGCAAACGATCATCCGTCGCCTCTTGCCGTTGCTGGCTTTGGGGATAGCCTGGCTCATTACTCAATTCGACCTCACGCCCGTCATCGCTGGCGGACTTGCTGGCTACGGTATCATCAACGTGATTTTGCTCCTCTTCTTGCGGCGCTACCCCTCTGTAACAAATCGCCTCTTGCTCGGTAGCATCGCGAGCGATCTCCTGTTTGTCTTCTGGTGTATTACGTTTGGTGGCCCTGCTGCTCTAACGGTCGTGCAGGGGATCGGTGCCCTACGCGCCTGGCGCTACCGTTTCTACTCGCTATGGCCAGCGTTCTTACCGGCAATTATTGGCTTTATCTTATTCCTGGGGGCCGGGAACGCGATGACGTTCACCACACCCACGACACTTGCATCGGTTGGTAGCCTCCTGCTCAGTCTCGTTGTTGTTGCAGCCCTGATCTGGTTTGGGGACAGGCGCAATCTAGCCGCCCGTGAGTGGCGTGCTCGCTACGATCATCTGCGGCGTGAACAGAAGCAACAAGTCGCCAATCTTGAAGAATCGAACAACGAACTGCGTGATCGTCTGCGCCGAATGGAAGCCCTTGGTGAGAGTTTACGCGCTATCAGTAGCTCGCTCAGCCTGGATGACGTTTTGCATCAAATCCTCGACTCGCTCACTCATATGCTGGGCGTGCAGCGTATTGATGATGTCGCACTGACTCTGGCGCGACCCACTGGTCTGGAACATCGCCTCCTCCATGCGAGTGAACATCAGGCTGATTGGGCAACCGTATTGGCGCAGACTGTCATGAACAGTAAGCGGCCCGTTTCGCTCGATGGATTTCAAATCACGCAACAACCGGAATGGCAGCCATTGGCTGCGCATCAATTTCGGGCTGCGCTTAGCGTACCATTATTTGATCCCGACCAACCCGATCACATTCGTGGTACCCTCAGTGTTGTAAGCCGACAGGTCACCACATTTTCACCTGCTGAAGAACGACATCTGACCTCGTTTAGTATTCAGGCGATGATCGCCATTCGTAACGCTGAATTCCATGTACAATTGAGCCGTCAACAGGCGGTACTCAGTGCTGTTTTACACGACATGGCCGATGGCCTGATTGTGTACGATCAGCAGGGAACGGTCTACCTCGACAACGCGGTAGCCCGTCAGATTATTGCGCAGAGTATGGCGCGCAGTGGTAATCTGGCGAACCGTCTGATCGAACTTGCTCTTCGTGTCCATCACGAGGGGAATTCGCTGAGCCAGGAGATTGTGGATGGTGAAACCGAACAGGCGCGGTTCTATCACGTTCATGCGACCCTGGTAAACCCCTCGGCCGATACCCGACTGGCTGTTCTGGTCTTACACGATGTGACGGATCAAAAGGGAGAGGAACGGCAACGTCGTGAGTTTATTGCGAAATTAGCCCACGAGCTGCGTAACCCGCTGAATACGCTCAAAGGGTTTCTCGCTATTGTCTTGAAAGAGAGCGACAACGTTGGGAAGCTCACCGAACGTCAACGTGAGTTTCTGGGTGAGGTGGAAGATAGCGCCAATCGCTTGAAAAAACGGGTTGAAGAACTCATTGAGATCAATCGCAACGGGACCAATCAGCTTAAGTTGCGTCCGATACGGGCAAATATCATCGATCTCATTATTACCACGTGCATCAAACAACAGCAGCAGGCTCACGAGAAGGGTATCGATCTGCGCTGGGATGTGCCCGATCGATTACCCGATGTGATCATCGATGAGGAGCGCATTAGTCAGGTTCTGACGAATCTGATCGAAAATGCGATCAAGGCCACACCCAACGGTGGAAAGATCGTCGTGAGTGCCGAGCAGCATTCCCAAGGCATCTACGTACATGTGACAGATACCGGTGTAGGGATTCCAGCCGATCAGATTGAGAAGGTATTTCTCCCCTTCTACCAGGTCGATAACGGGATACCGGTGAAAAAGACGCATCTTGGCCTGGGATTGGCCATCTGTAAACAGTTCGTGGAAGCCCACGGTGGCAAGATATGGATTGCGCACAGTGAGGTAGGAAAAGGAACGCGCTTCTCGTTCTCTCTGCCACTGCCGGACAAAGCTGCATTTGATATGCCAATTAGCGATCATGCTTCTGTGTAAGAGATTAAAATTTCTTTATAGAAATTTTGTATGAAACATGATATATTTTGTGGCAATCAGTATCTAGCTTTTCGTGCAATTTTCTCAACTATTTCCTACGTAATCAAAAATGTACTTTCTGCTCCTGCACGGTTGTTGGGAGAAATGACGTGAAGATTGCGCTCATCGCTCTACCTGGTAAACAACAAAACCGGCTACCACCGCTCACCCTGGCATACATCGCGGCAATCCTTGAGCAGCGGCGCGCCATCGTGCGTCTCTACGATCGTGCGCTCGAGTCGGCAGGAAGTTGGAACGATATTCGACGACGGTTACAGACATTTCAACCCCAACGAATGATCATTGCCGGCGATGATAGCCGTATCATCGAACAGGCTGTTACCTATTTTCATCAGACCTACCCTGACATCTTACCCCTGCTCGTTCAACGGAGTGGGAGTGAAGCGCCAACAATCGTCAACCATGTGATGGCCTGGCTTGATAGTGATAATACCGATACGACCACCGAACTGTCAGCCGATGCACTCCCTTATCCGGCCCGTCATCTGCTCTCACTCGAACGCTACGCCCTACGTGCGCCGGGTGGTGAAGTACAAACACCGGTAGTCATCGGGTGGTCTGACCGCGGTAAATGGGTCATGCGTTCACCGCACGCTATCGGACAAGAGATTCAGGCCGTGATGGCCGAGTTTGGGATTCGGAATGTGCTCTTTTGTGAACCTGAGTTGACGATTGACCAAAGCTGGCTGAACGATCTGCTTGATTACTTCATTAAGGCAAACCTCAATGTCAGATGGCAAGCTACCGTTACCCTTGAGCACTTACGCGAAGAAACATTGCCGCGGCTGGCGCAGGCCGGCTGCGAAGCACTGACGTTTTCGATTGCGGCAAGCAGTATGTTCGATTCAGTGCAGCGTCGCCATCAGGTGCAGAAACTGATAACCAGTGCTGGTGAGCTGGGTATCTATACCCATGCAACCGTGTTGCTCGAACCTCCCTACGAGGCGATTGCCCGCCTGATTGACGTTGCTGCGACGTTCGGTCTCAACGATGTCTCGTTTGAACTTATGCAGACGCTGCGAGTTGGTGATGATGAACAACAGATACAGCGCTTTGCGCGTCAACGGTATCAGCAAGGGCGTAGCCGACAGCGCCTGATTGATCGTTTTGGCCCGGCATTGGGTAGTTTGCTTTGGCAATTGCGCGTGCAGCATCTGGCCGAAGATGAGTAGGGCGTGGCAGATCAAGCTCATACCGGGCCGATCATCAACGACGTCAACCACTGCCCAACGTAGCGCAACATTTCCTCTCATCTTGCTGATATTTGCCGCACCGGTACACCTCGCTCGGCCAGGTATTGCTTGACATCGGCAATCGAGTAGTCGCCGAAGTGGAAGATTGAAGCTGCGAGCACGGCATCAGCTCCCCCTTCAACAATCCCACGATACATATCGTGTGGTGAACCAACGCCTCCCGATGCAATGACCGGTACCGATGCTACAGCGGTGACTGCCTGCAACAGCTCAAGATCGTAACCGGTACGCGCACCGTCGGCGTCCATACTGTTAATGCAAATTTCGCCAGCACCCAATTCGATCCCCCGCTTGATCCATTCGATGGCATCAAGGCCGGTTGGGCGTGGATTGGCCCCAGTATGGGTGAAAACTTCCCAACGCGGTGGCTCACCGGGCACATTGACTCGCCTGGCATCGACCGATAATACGATGCACTGGCTGCCAAAGCGGCGTGCACCCTCGGCGATCAATTGTGGGTTGTAGACCGCAGCCGTATTCAGGCTGACCTTATCGGCGCCGGCCCGTAACATTCGATACATATCTTCAACACTGCGTAACCCACCACCGACGGTCAAGGGAATAAAGACCTCGGCGGCGGTTCGTTCAACCACCTCAACCATAATCGCCCGCTCGTCACTCGAGGCGGTAATATCGTAAAAGACCAGCTCATCGGCGCCAGCAGCATTGTACGCCGCGGCCAACTCTACTGGATCACCGGCGTCGCGATGATTGAGGAATTTCACCCCTTTAACCACTCGCCCTGCTTTCACATCGAGACAGGGAATAATGCGTCGTGTCAGCATATATCACCTTTTTCAGTTGCCGGTATTACTTGGGCCGAACCTGCCCACGCCGTCCACGCTCTTCAACCGGTGTTGTTGTCGTCGCTTCAGTCACCTGCTTGTTCTGCACTTCATCAATCAAAAACTGGGTTGCCCGTACTGCCCAGAGGGCAAGAAATGATACGCTGAAGAGGAGAAATGGAACAATAAGTACCAGACTGCTCACCACTAAGATGATCCCCATCAAGAGCATAGTAACCAGGGTATACAGCGGTCGCATAAGGATGAGCAGGAGGGCATTACGGGCAATCTGTCGTAGTGAAGGTTGATCGAGCAAAACCATCAGTGGGAAAGCATAGATAATGAGTGCTGACCAGAGCATGAACAGGTAGAGGAAAAAGCCAATCAGCACACCGCCCAACAAGCCAGGAACACCAGAATAAAACGCCAGATTCCACAAAATCAAGGCCAGACCGGCCATCCAGATTCCATACAGACGCCAGGCGGGCAGGGCATACACTCGCATCCCAGCAAAAAAGTCGGCTAACTTGCTGGCCCTACCTTCTATGATCCGCTTGCTCAGAGCGTACAGGCCGGCAAAGGCCGGAGCTGCTGGTAATACACCGACCAATGCCGCTGCCGCTGCCGGTACCGCAGCATTGTTCTCCATCGCGACATAAGCAACACTAAAAAGGGGCACACTCAGCGCTGCCCAGATAATGTTGGCAAAGGTAAGCAGCAGAAACTCGTCGAACAGGTCGCGTAGGGCGCTCCAGAATACGCGAAACGGTGCTATTATTGATGATGTGTTGATGATCGGGCGTTGGTTATTCATACCAAAAACTGTGTAACCCAGACGGCGAGGTACAAGCGCTGGGGTGCAGATGATACATAAGCACTGCCGTGATCACGGGCAATAACCGGGCAACTCGTTCGCTTGCCAAATAGGGTTTCAGACCCGACCCCCTTTGCGCGTGAGATGCTCTCTATTATAACTGAATTCGTTCCTGCTATGGCGCATCCTCGGCCCACAGTACCACAACACGTCGTTCATCAAATGCGAACAAACCATGATCTAACGGTGCCTCACTGAGTGAACGCCACCCCACCACTTCATTCCCGTGAATGTCGTAGACGGCAAAATTACCGCTCACCGCACCATTGGTAAAAAAGCGTGCTTTGGCATCGAGTAACGCCAGGACCCGTCTGGCCAGCTCGGTTGCCTGTACTTCGGGAACAATCTCGTCAGGATACGCCAGATCATGAGCAATAATGTGGGTTGCAATCTTGAGTGCAATCCGTCGCGGTACCTCGATCCAATGTTTACCAAGCGGCTGAAAATCAAGTTCACGCGCTACCGCATCGAGAACGGTGTACGGATCAGACGGTGGCCGGTACAACCGAAAAGCGGCTCCGATGAGTGGATAACTCTCGGCGCGGGCCGTTTCGATAGCTACCCATAGCCCTTCGATTTCTGGATCGGTCTCAAGGCTTATGATTGACTGCGACATAATACCTCACTTCGTTAGAACCGGTTACAGGTGCAATAATAGCAAATTCAGGCGCTATGGTAACAGTCGTCGTGCAGTGAACGTCGGTGACAGTGGTATGATTGAAAGAGTAGGGAATATTTGAACACCGCGATGGGTGTTTGCAAAGAGGAGATGCCACTTCATGAACGAACCTACTACCGCCACTCTTGATCGGTTATGCGCTAACGCGATACGGGCGTTGGCTATTGACGCAGTCCAACAGGCGAATAGTGGGCATCCCGGTATGCCGCTGGGGATGGCAGATGCTGCCTACGTGCTCTGGACGCGCTTTCTCAAGCATAATCCAGGTGATCCACACTGGCCGAACCGTGATCGGTTCGTCCTTTCGGCCGGTCATGGGTCAATGCTGCTGTATGCGTTACTCCACCTCACCGGCTACGATCTCTCGCTCGACGACCTGAAGCAGTTTCGGCAATGGGGTAGTCGAACGCCCGGTCATCCTGAGTACCATGAAACACCTGGTGTTGAAATGACGACCGGTCCTCTTGGGCAAGGCTTTGCCACCGCAGTCGGGATGGCCATTGCCGAACGCTGGCTGGCAACAAGATTCAATCGGGCCGGGTTTCCCATCGTTGATCATTATACCTACGTTATCGCCAGCGATGGCGATTTGATGGAAGGTATCTCGCACGAAGCAGCCAGCCTGGCCGGGCATTTGCGGTTGGGCAAGCTGATCGTTCTGTACGATAGCAACGATATTTCTCTGGTTGGACCAACCAAGCTGTCCTGGAGCGAAAACGTTGCCGACCGGTTTGCCGCCTACGGCTGGCAGGTCTTATATGCCGATGGTCATAATATGTCGTCGGTTGCTCTGGCCCTGGCGGAAGCGATTGCCGATGATCAGCGCCCATCACTCATCATTACTCGCACCGTCATTGGCTATGCCAGCCCACGGGCAGGAAGCCACAAGGCCCACGGTGAACCGCTTGGCGTCGAAGGGGTCAAATTGACGAAAGAGGCATTGGGTTGGCCAACCGAACCGGCCTTTTACGTACCTCTTGAAGTCTACGAACATATGCATCTGGCCGCAGAGGTTGGTGAAGTGCGGCAACGTGAATGGGAGGCGATGCTAAACCGCTATCGGGCTTCATACCCCGATCTAGCGGCTGAATGGGATCTGCTGCAAGAGGGTGGGCTCCCCGCGAACTGGCACACAGCGTTACCGGTTTTTCCACCTGATCTGAAAGCCAAAGGAACGCGGGTTGCTTCAGGGGCAGTGTTGCAAGCGCTGGCACCCATCCTGCCAGGTCTTCTCGGTGGTTCAGCCGATCTCCACACGTCGGATTTTACGTATCTTGAAGGCTTTGGCTCAATCAGTGGCGACAACTTTCAGGCCCGTAACCTGCATTTCGGTGTGCGCGAGCACGCGATGGGCGCTATTCTCAATGGGATGGCACTCCATGGCGGGATTATTCCGTATGGCGGTACCTTTCTGGTATTTAGCGACTACATGCGCCCATCCATTCGTCTGGCAGCGTTGATGAAATTACGGGTCATTTATGTCTTCACCCACGATAGTATCGGTGTTGGTGAAGATGGACCAACGCACCAGCCGGTTGAGCATTTAGTTGCGTTGCGTGCTATTCCTAATGTATTGGTTGTGCGTCCGGCAGATGCAAATGAGGTAGCAATGGCCTGGCGCTTAGCCCTTCAGCGGACCGATGGGCCAACAGCGATTATTCTGTCACGCCAGAACGTGCCGACCCTCGACCGGAGTGGGCTGGGTGCTGCCGAAGGTGTCCTCCGTGGCGGGTATATTTTGCGTGATGCCGAGTCGGCGCAGGCACTGATCATTGCAACCGGCTCAGAAGTGGCAGTGGCCCTTGCTGCTGCCGATCAACTCGAAGCGGAAGGGATCGCGGTACGAGTCGTGAGTATGCCCTGTCGTGAACTCTTCGATCAGCAAGAGGCAGGGTACCGCGAGAAGGTCCTCCCCTCATCGATACCAGTACGGGTAGCGATTGAAGCCGGACGGTCTCTCGGTTGGGAACGCTATGTCGGCTGTGAAGGGACAATTATCGGCGTGGATCGGTTTGGGGCATCGGCACCATTTCAACGCATCTATGCCGAATTTGGCCTGACGGCCGAACGGATTGTTGCTGCCGTGAAGCAACATCTCTCGGCTTCAGGGAGATAATTTGTGCGTTGGGTGAATGATTGCATACCAATACGCAGAATCCTGTTGTATCTCCGTTTACCACTCTCATGTTGAGGTAGTCGTGTGGTGGGATGGGATACAGGTTTCCCAAGCAAGTGCGCTCGCCCAATGAAACCAAACCGATGATAGTCCTGACGAGAATGAGAACTCTACGGACTGCTGAAGCCACGCTTCAGCAGTCCGCTGGACGAGTACAACCCTAAGCTGAGTGCGAGTATCCCCAGTAGTGCGTATCTTGTAGGTAATCCCCGCAACTGTTCTACTCATTACATTTTTGTCACTTTCTTCGCAACCAGCTATTCATCCCCCCACACCTGCTCACGGTACGCTCATCACAAGCACGTTCCAATAAGCGTTACATTCGGTGCTTTAAGCTGCTTGTAAGCCCGTTAGCGAAAGGGAGGTTATGCGATTCCTGTCCACCATTATGTTCATTATGTTGCTGATCACACTCGGAGTAATGCTTGGAGCGATGCCAGAGATCAGTCAGGCGCAGCGATCCGACAAGCCGATGTCGTCAGAAGGTTCATTACCGGGTGGCAATCTCACGCTGAATAGTGTGATCGGTGACAATGATGAACGAGTCAGTTTTGTTGCACCATTACGCGATGCTTTTGAGCCGGATATTGCCTACAATCCGGTGACCAACCAGTACCTGGTCGTGTACGCTCGTCCCCGTGAAGGCGGTGGTAGCAATGAGTTTGAGATTTATGGTCAGTTTATTGATGCTACCACTGGTGAGCCGGTGCCACCTACTGCACCTGATGCTGAAGTGAGTGGGACTGCGTTTCGGATCAGTCGGAATGGAAATGATCTGGCTACCGATCCGTTTGATGCTTACAGTCCGGCGGTGAGTTACAGTGCACGCGATAATGTGTTTCTGGTGACCTGGACTGCCGACAACACCAATCCCTATGTGGACTGTAGTAACCCTGCTGCCGGTCGTGCCGGTTATCGAGCCGCTGGCGCTTATGAAATCTACGTGCAGGTGGTTGCAGCCGATGGTGATTTGCTGATCCGTGATGAGTGTGGTAATCCGCAGGATGATCGCATCAGCGAGATTAATGTCTTGTTCTACCGAACTAATTTCGGTGGAAGGAATCCTGATTGGGATGCGTTCTCTCCCGACGTTGCCTACAATAGTCAAAATGGTGAGTTCTTGATTTGTTGGTCTGATGATCGAGCGAATGGATTTCTCTCTCAACCTTTTGCCGAGCAAGGTGGTGAATTTGAGATTCGGTGTCAGCGCTTCTCCCTCGATCCCCATCCACAAAGACGCTTCATCGGCCAAATTGGACCAAACGATTTTCTGGTAAGCCGTGCTGGCTTCAATACCGGAGCTACCGGCTATGTTCGCCCTGACTATGATGCTGTAACACCGGCAATTGCCTACAACAGTATTGATAACCAGTGGTTCGTGGTCTGGTCGGCTGATAACAATGCCAGTGGCGTCGAAGACGGTGAATTCGAGATTTATGGCCAAGTACTCGCGGCCGATGGCACACAAGCCCACCTCTTGCCTGGGATTGGTTCTAACTACCGTGACGATCACCGCATTAGCCAAACTGGTGAAACGACTGGTTGTGCGAACGCCAGTTGTGATGCGTATCGGCCAGCTGTAGCGCACAACCCTGATCGCAATCAATATCTGGTCGCCTGGTTTGGTGATGATGTCAATGGCTTTGAAGAGGTCTACGTCAGTTTACGCCAGGCGACCGGCTTTGGCACTTCAGTAAGCAATCAGCGGGTCAGTTTTAGTTCCAACGGTGTTGATAATCGCTTCAAGGGACTTGATGTCGATGTAGCTTACGATCCGTTCAACCGTGAATGGTTGGTCGTCTGGCGTGGTGATCCGATGGTGAATGACCGCTTCGAGATCTACGGTCAGCGGTTTAATGCTGATACCGATGGGAGTATTCCACTGACTCCGGTTGGCGGTGGCAACTTCCGGATCGGTAATACCCCAGCGCTTGCGCCGACTGCCTTTCAAGCGAATAGCAGTGGCCTGACCCGTCCATTACCGGGTGGTGAACCAGAAACTGCTGGCTCGACCCTGCTCAATCCGGTCAACTGGCACCGAGTTGCGCCACGAGTTGCGGCAACCGGTAGCGGGCGCTATATGGCAGTTTGGGCCGGCTATCTTGATGGAGTGGCGTCCAATCGTCAGTTCGAGGTCTTTGGGCGTCGTTTGAGTTTTGTCCCACCCGCGGTACAGGCTGCTACACGTAGTGACGGCGCCACCATCACACCATTAAATAATGGTGATCTGATCAATGCTTCGGTTAGGGAGTTGGGCTTAACCTTCGCAGAATTGTTACGCAACGGCGCCGATGTCGCCAACTACCGTCTCGTTAGTGGTTCAGTGACTTCGTGCAGTGGCGCCGGTAGTAGTTTGATTGCCAATGTTAATGTGAATCTGTTCACCGTAACAATTCAGCCAACCATTCAGCCATTACCTGATGGACAATATACACTGATCGCTTGTGCCACGCTGACAAGCGTTGGTGGAATTACATTGGGGAGTGATGTGGCGATCACCTTTACCATCGATACTACCGCACCGTCGCTAAGCTTGCCCGGCGATATATCGGTAGAAGCTACTGATGCAAGTGGCTCAGTTGCCACCTACACGGCAACGGCCAGTGACGCGGTAGCGGGGACGGTTCCGGTGACGTGTACCCCGGCCAGTGGCAGCACCTTCCCACTCGGCGCCACCACCGTGACCTGTACGGCGAGCGATCCCGCCGGAAATACGGCGACCGGCAGCTTTACCGTCACCGTCGTGGATACCACGCCACCATCGCTGAGGCTGCCGGACAATCTCTCGCGTGAGGCGACCGGCCCCGATGGAGCGGTTGTCACCTACACCGCTACCGCTAGCGATGCCGTGGCGGGGGCGGTTCCGGTCACCTGTACCCCGGCCAGCGGCAGCACCTTCCCGCTCGGCGTCACCACCGTCACCTGTTCGGCGAGCGATCCCGCCGGGAACACGGCAAACGGTAACTTTACCGTCACCGTTGTGGATACCACGCCACCGTCGCTGAATCTGCCGGGCAATCTCTCGCGCGAGGCGACCGGCCCCAGTGGGACGGTGGTCACCTACACGGCGACAGCCAGTGACACGGTAGCGGGGGCGGTTCCGGTGACGT
>NZ_JPIM01000125.1 GCF_000735195.1 Chloroflexus sp. MS-G | reverse complement strand
GATCTTAACACAGCAAAAAATGGTCGGAGAAAGCTGAGGAATGCCGACTATCGTGCTCTATTCAGAGATATACGCTGTGTGTCTATGAAACCTTATTTTGAGATATTTTCACAACACTTGATTAGTCCGTATTCCCATAACTGATGTGGTGCATCGGGTGGAGAAGAACGGCGGGCGAAAAGAGGTTGTAGAGAAAGAGTTTGTAGATAACGCTGCAAAGTTTGATAGGGAACTGCGTGAACCGATTGGGGGTATAGTTTAAATCGATAAAATAAATGATAATCGAGGATACCAAATCGCTTACAGAGAAAATACAAACGCCGACGTAGCTGCAAACGATACCTCCAACGAATATAATGGCAAATATTGAAAAAGATCAGTCCGTCTGGTTTCGAAATACGGGCAAATTCAGTAATAATATGAAGGACCGACCGATGATTCGGTATATGTTGAAAGACACCAAACGAAAAGATGAGATCGAAGCTCTGATCTGGTAAGTCGATTCTATCTGGCTGTAACAACAGAAAGCGTGTCTGTGGCAAATGGGCATGAAGCTGACGCGCTTTCTGTATTAGACTTTCGGCTACATCGACGCCAACATACTCATCGAACAATGTACGAAAAGCTGGTGCTAACCGGCCAATCCCACAACCAAAATCAAGTACACGGTTAAACTGCTTGGGATACCCAATTTGTGACATTTCCTGGTGAAGCTGTTCTACCTGAACGTAGCCGGTCTTCCAGAAAGCACTTAAATCCCAATTGCTGATACCCGTCATTGCCCAAAAAGGATCGAGCCTACCAAGCGCTTCCCACTGTTGTCGATTATAGTTCATGTTCATAGAGAATCTTCGCAAATAGCAAAATTGCCAGAACAAAGGATTCATCGCCATGCCGTATTATGCAGAGGGTCAACTGTTGAGAAGGTCAACGATAACATTCCCAAAGCGCACGCCAATCCGTCTGTAGGTATTTACAGCTTATAAACATACAGCGTGCATACAGCATTCGCCTGAATCATGACATCTTCAGAGAAAACATGCGATAGTAAAATCTCCGTGAACCTGAGTGAATTTTTTCCTTACTCAATGGTTGAGGAACAAGTTGCGTGCACAAGAGTTATGCAGATTACCAGCGTACCCTACTCTTGTTTTGCTGAAAAGGATGAATTGGCGTTACCCCATCCTCCTCTCCAGTGCGCACTGCACACCACCAACAGCCAGAAACTAAACGCCAGATCAGGCCAGAAGTAGAAAGCATCGACGAGGCCGTGCATCAGTGCACCAGCTAGTGTCGCCGCAGCACCGATGCTCAGTGGCGAGGGAGAGCGTACCGGCGCACGCAGAATACGCCACCCAGCCCACCCCAGCCCGATGAAGAGTAGTGGCCCGCCCCGGAGCAGGAGATCAAGCACAAGGTTGTGGGGATGCGCTGTGTAGATTTCGTTGGTGTTGAGGAGCGTCGGATCGATGTAGCGTTGGTAAACGATCAGGAACTGGTCGAGACCAATACCGAACGGATGGTCGATCAATATGGCCAGCGCCGCACGCCAGGTTGCCAGCCGGATAGTGCTACTGCCGGTAAATAGACTGAGTCGTTCAATACCGAGGATGGTCACCGTCGCGACAATCACTGCCACGACAAGGCCCATCCCGATGATGAGCCGAGAACGGATACGCGGCGTCGCAGTGAAGAACAGAAGCCCACTCGCGGCTACTAATGCTCCCAAGTACGCACCACGTGAGAAGGAGGCCATCAGAGCGGCGAACGATAACACTGCGATACCGGCCAAGATGATGGTTGACCAGCGCCAACGCTGCTGCCACGCGCCCCACGCCAGTGCCACAGCTAGCGGCCAAACCCGCCCCATCGCTAAGCCAAGATTGTTGGGATGTCCGTACAGACCGGTCGCCCGTACCACGCCCTCGGTGGCAACCAGATCGGCGCCGTGGCTAATTTTGGTACCGATGAGTGCTGTCAGGTCCATACCGCCAAATTGCGCCAGCGCTACCAGTGCTGAGACAGCGCCACCGGCCAACCAGCCGAGCAGGACTGGGTAAAACACAGCCCGACCCTGCCGTTCGTGCCACCAGAGTAAGCCGATAAAGAGCAGTGGCTCGATAATCATCCAGCGCAGCTCACGCAGGGCCGGTCCACGTACCTCGGCAATGAGTACCCCCCAGAACCCACCGAGCAGCACCAACCCGGCCGGAAGCAGTGCCCATATTGTTGTCCGTAGAACCATAAAACCCGGCCAATGCAACTGCCGCCAATCGCGCAGAATGGTCGCAATTGTCGTCGTCCAGAGGACAACTTCATGCAACGGAAGGTAGATACCGCTATCACGAATGCCAAAACGGGCATCGAAAATACCTTTTGGCAGGAGGTATAACGGAACAGTTATCGCAACCCAGCGGAGTGCCAGATCGGGACGGGCAATGCTCAAACCGAGAAAGGGGAGAAAGCCAAGTATCGTTATGGGAAGCTGCGCCGATGCCCGGTACGCAATCGCCAGCGTGAATCCTTGCAACGCAAAGACGATCCATTCGCGTCGTTCGTCAGCGATCTGCCGCCAGTGGCGCAAGAGGTGATCAAGTATCTGGAGGGTGGTGCGCATCGTGAGCGCACCCATTACTGCAAGAGCTGCCACAAGAATGAGCGGCCCATAATCACCGAGCGTTCGCCATGGCAGGTCACGAATGATGGCAAAACCGGTTGGCGGTGTTTCACCGTTCATCTCAATCGTGTGCAACGTATCGGCCAGACCGTGAATTGCCTGACCATTCATCAGTGTCTCTTGACCATCGATGACAACGTTCGTGAGCTTGCCACCGTGCAACTCAATACCGGTGCCAACAAAACGGAGCCGCCAACCGCTACTTGTGCGCTCAACAGCCGGATGATCCCAGGTGTGAACACCAACATGGGCCACTGCCGGTGCACGCAGATATTCCTGCACAATCTGGTACGACGGCATAAGCTGCCAGTCACGACTGACCAGAGCGAAATAGGGGGTTGGATCAGCCGGGTCGGGGTCAGCATACCCACCGTAACGCAACATCCAGACGCTCATGACACCCATCCAGGGCCATTCACGACGGGCACGCTCGATTTGGGCAACCAGATACCGACCCTTGGTCTCTTCATCGACCGGTGGTCCCCAAATGAAACGTCGTTCTAGTGGAATATCATCCGGTGCCGCGTTGTAGCCAAACTCTGTCACCCATACCGGTGTTGCCAGATCACCGTGGCGTTCCATAACCTCGCGCAGCAAGACGACACGACTGACATCGTTGCGCGTATCAATAGGATGGCGCCAATTCCAGTTGTCACGTCCACGTAAAAAGATATAGCGATGCTCGGTTGGCGGCTGACCCAGACCGTAATTTTGCGCGGCCATTATGTCGAAATACGCTGCCCCACCCAACGTATAGATCGCATCAAGATATTCGAGTTCGGTCATCGGTGCCCGCGGATCGAGACCATCGGTTGGCGCCAGGCCGGGGAAGAGAACAATTGCATCGGGATTAGCCGACTTGACCGCTTCGTAACCGACTCGAAGCAGGGCAAGAAAATCTGCCGGTTTAGGATCTTGCCATCCCCATTCGTTCTTGAGGTTTGGTTCATTCCAGACCTGAAAAAAGCGTACCTGACCGCGGTAGCGACGAACCAATGTGGCCAGAAAACGGCCATAGTCAGCCAGATCATCAGGAGGACCGGTTGAATTACCATCAACGGCCAGACCAGCCCGAAACTCTGGGGTTGTACATCCCCGCTCACAGGCCCAGGCAGGAGTACGATCAACCCGCATAATCAACTCGATGTTGTGGGCAACTGCCGAAGCAACGATCCGGTCATACTTGGCCCAGCTTGATACCACCCCAATTGTCGTCTCGTTCCGGCGGTCAGTAAAATCACCGCGTCCGTGAATTTCAATATCTTCCCAGGGTACCTGCATGCGCACGTAGCGCGCCCCTAATTCGCGAGCCAGCTCAAATGTGCGGTCAACTGCTGCCGGATCGGGTTCGAGATGCAGGTTAAACACATTGACCCCCAATGCTGGTCCGTCGCTGTAGGGAAAGGGGGTAGGAATGGGGGAACGAGAAACAATGCCGCGAAAAGCAGCATTATCAAACCAGACGGCAGCACCGAGGGTGACAATCAGCAGCACCCCCAAACCGGCCTGCCAGATAAAATGAATGGTCGTTTTGCGCAACATAGCGCAGAGAGTATAGACGGGTGAGTAAACAATGTCAAGAGAGGCAAATTGATCACAGAGGCTTCAACGTTCTCAGTACCCGTGCTATTGATGATGACCGGCCTACCGCCCTCACTGGGAGAGGAAGGCTCTATCATCTTCCCTCCAGCCCCCGCTTTTACCCTGATGGGAGAGGCAGGACAGATCGGTGCGGTATAATACGCACTGGCGATAACGTAACGAGAGCTCTCTCAGGCAGACTTCTCACCATTTTCACCCTGTTCCGATGAGAAGAGCAGGGCGCGGAAAGCGAAATAGGCGCAGCAGTGTGCGCAGAAGAGGCAGCTTCCTGTTCCGACGAACATCTCCGGCTAACTTTGTTTCCTCGCCGAGTCTATCCGTCGACGTCTTGTAAAACTGTAGTTTCCCCCACGATCCCCCGTGCATGAGGATAGGGGGTCGAACACGACTCACGGCGCACGCGAAACACCGTTGCGGCGTAGGTTGGCTTCGCGCCAAACCCGTACTGCACCACGAATGAAACGGAAGGCGACAAAACCCAGAATCAGAGCAATTATCAGAGCCACCATCGGTAAGAAGATCGCTAGCAGGCTCAGCACAAACGATAGCGCATCTTCCAGAAAACTCACAAAAGGATTAGCAGTACCACCCGTTGCCGCAGTCACCGCCGGGCGGATACTGGTACGCGCACTCTGGGTGCCCGTAGCAGCAATGATCGCAGCCACCGCAACAACTGCTGGATGAATAGAAACGGCATCAGTTGCTGTAGCAAGGGCAACAATCGCTCCAGCAATCGGGCTAATGACCAGACCGATGATATGGAGCACGCTATCGACCGCTGGAACTTTGTCACCGATAAAATCGATCAGCGCCAGGATTGCCAACACAACCATCGTGATTGGATGACTGAGTAGATCAAACGGCTCGCTAAGCTGGATCAGACCCAACCGCGAAAGTACACTGACGGTAAGAAGTGGGAGATAGGCATTGAGACCGGTAGCTGTCGCTAAACCCAGCGAACTCGCAAGTGCAATGATTGTCTCCATACGAATGCTCCAGGGTCACGGATTCCATCAATCGCCGCCTACACCTTACAGAGCGTGTCGGCAAGTCTCGGTGCTCTCACCCATTAGTGAGCAAGCGAGATCGGGCTACTCAAGTTTTTAGTGTCTGTGCTACAAAGCACGCTCGACCTTTCACCCAGTTCTCTGACATACAAAAAGGAGGAAGAGGAGCTTGAGGCAGGTTGGTCACCCACCTCTCCCGCTCACTCCGCTGGCACGAGCTGAAAAGCCCTAGTGTCCCGAAGCGATGTTACTATCACAGCCGGTTGTAAACCAACAACAATCAACAATATTGTAGCTTATGCTGTCATTCACACCACTCCCCTATTAAACGCTCAATGGTAACAAAAAGTTGCAAAGTGATTCGGCCTGCACTCGAGACATCACCACGTGGCGCGATGAATGCCTCGAGACGAAAAGAGAACTGCCATACCTGGCATGAACACAGGTCAGACAAAGTTGTGAGATACTTTTGAGTAACGAGCGCCGCGACACGGCGCACCAGCATCGCCTTGCCATAGAAGCGGTGCGCGAATCGGTCTTCTTTCGACAACGGGATATTTCGGATAGGTTCTAAGAACAGTACCTGGAGATATTATGACCGGTCGAATTCACCGTCGTCCACGATCATCACCTGGCCGACCACACCCGCAGAACTGGCGGCAACGAATTGGTGAAGCGCGTCAAACGTTATCCAACATTCCGGCTGCCTTTCGCCTGGTCTGGCAGGCCGACCGCAAGCATACCACGGTGATGGCAATGATCACGCTGGTAGCAGCAGGCTTACCATTAGCACAGGCGTATGTTGCGCAGCAGATTGTTGACAAAGTAGTTGCAGTCGTACAACAAGGACTCGACCCACTGACCGGTCTGGAACAGACGCTCCCATGGCTGCTGAGTGAGTTTGGATTGATCACAGCCGGGGCAGTGTTCATGCAGCTTCGATCATTGAGTGAGCATATCTTGAATGCACGCTTGAGCAATCTGATTAATGTCACGATCATGCGAAAAGCACTCTTGCTCGATCTCCACTATTTTGAAGACGCCCAATATTATGACAAATTGCAAAATGCACGCCGCGAAACGAACTGGCGTGCTATGGCCATGGTCAACACCGTGTTTAGCGCTATTCAGCACATATTGACATTGATCTCATTCACGACCAGCCTGCTCTGGTTTAGCCCACTGATAGCACTAATTTTGTTTGGTGCGACGATCCCTGCCTTCCTCGCCCAGACTCATTTCAGTCGGCTCCGTTTTCGCTTGCTGACCTGGCATGCACCGGAGTTTCGGCACATGCAATACCTCGAATATCTGTTGACTGTCGATACTGCGGCGAAAGAGGTCAAGCTCTTCGGGCTAGGCGAACCACTGATCGCACGTCATCAAGTTCAGTTCCAGCGCTTCTTTTACGAAGATGCTACGCTGGCCAGGAAACGATCACTGATCAGCATGTGGTGGGGGATAGTCGCTAGCGCCGGTTATTACGCCGCGTATGGCTGGCTGATCTGGCAAACAGGAGCCGGTGTGATCACGATTGGTGCTATGACCTTCTACCTCACCATTTTTCAGCGCAGCCAGTCGGTCGTGCAAACCCTCTTCAGCAATCTGGCTCAGCTCTACGAAGGGGGATTATTCCTAAACAACCTCTTTGATTTTCTCGCTCTGGAGCCACGCATATCAGACGGGCGCAATCTGCCGGTACCTCGCCCGATCCGACAGGGGATCGAATTTCGTAATGTCAGCTTCCGCTATCCAGATCGGGCTGAGTGGGCGTTACGCGACATTAATCTACACATTGCACCGGGTGAGAAAATCGCCCTCGTTGGCGCGAATGGAGCAGGTAAAACGACCCTGATCAAATTGCTGACCCGCCTCTACGATCCAACTGAAGGCCAGATTCTACTTGATGGTGTTGATCTGCGCGACTACAATCTTCATGAACTTCGTCAACGCATCGGGGTCATTTTTCAGGATTTTGTCCGCTATCAGGCTACAGCACGTGAGAACATCGGGTTTGGGCAAATAGAAGAGGTAGCGAATGAGGCAAGGGTTCGGACAGCGGCTGAGCGCGGCGGTGCCGACGAGATATTGCGTCGCTTACCAAACGGCTACGATACGATGCTGGGGCGCTGGTTTGAAAACGGTGCTGAGCTATCCGGTGGTCAGTGGCAAAAAATTGCATTGGGACGCGCTTTCATGCGCGATAGCGAGGTCTTGGTGCTCGATGAGCCAACGGCGGCCCTCGATGCTGAACAAGAGTATGAAATCTTTCAGCGTTTTCGTGATTTAACAGCCGGACGCATCGCAGTGTTGATCAGCCATCGCTTTTCAACGGTACGGATGGCAGACCGGATTGTTGTGCTCGACAATGGCCGTATTATCGAAACAGGCACGCATCAGGAACTGGTGGCAGCCAACAGAATGTACGCCCGTTTGTTTCATCTTCAGGCTGCCGGATACCGGTAATGTTCTTGGGTTGACACGCTCGATGGCAGCAAACATGAGCGCGTTTGAGAAACGCGCTCCGCATAGACTGCTGCGGAATACGCCGGACAACCTTCACCTTTCCCCAGCCCCATCTTCTCCCCTTGTGAAAGAAGATAGTGGAGACAACGAGCGGCTTGGAAAGAGGTACTTCCCAACAACGTTCGTGCAAAACCTTCACCTGCCAACCTGCGCTGCGCCAACTACCGCGCATACGTCTGAATCGTTTCGCCAAAAGCACGCTCGGCAGCGGCAGCTCGTCGGAGCAGATCAGTGACCGATCCTGATTGCGGATCGCTAGCCACCTGGTCGTAGAATGTCGCCGCTTCTTCAAGATAAGCGGCAGCCTGCACCAACGTTGTATCAGCAGCAAATCGCTCGCGCAAAAATGCAGCGTTATCGTGGCGGAACCGTGCTGTGGTGGCAAACAACTCGCCAAGCTGAGCAGCATGCACTCGCTTTTGTTCGATCTTCTCAATCAGTCGTTCAAGTGCAACGACACCCGACGTTAGACCGTACTGATCTGCGCCAAGCGTCACTCGCGCTAATTGCTGCCAGATTGGCCTTAAATCATTGGTCGGCGCAACAGGCGTAAAAACGGTCAGATTGTACCGCCACGGATAGCTAAAAACCGCCGCCTGAGACTCCATTGCGGCTAGCAGTTGTGCGTGAGTTCGATACAAACCGCTTGCTCCTGCCGGATATTGACCAGGCTGACAGGGAGCCGGGGGGATGCAGACTGTCTCGTAAACGAAGAAACCTTGCTGATCGTAGCCAACCAGCACTTCACTATGTCCGATAAAAGTAGACTGATCGTACAATCGCCCCATATCCAGCGCAGCCCGTACCGGATACCCCCGCGCAAGAAATGACTGTGCCGCCGCTATCCATAGATCGGCATCGTCGGTCACGTAGTATTGACGTTCCAGGCCCAGATACGGCGCTGCCACGAGCATGCCGATTTCCGGGTCTTGACCAAAGGGAATGAGCTCATCACTATCGGGAATAGCGGTAAAACCGTAAGTAAAGGCCATCAGCAGATCAATTGCCGGTCGCGGCTGGTGATTCCCGTGCTGAGCAGCAATCATCTGTAGACTGGTTGACTGACAAACCGGCAAATCGGCGGCAATCCAGGGCATATCCTGGAGGGTGCTTGCAGCAGGAGCAGGCTGAATATCGGCTGCGGTCAGGGAACGAGCCTGGTAGGTGCTTTTGTAGTAGTACGCTACCATTGCACTACGCAGCATTGGCCAGCCAATACCGACCCCGATCCCTACGATGACAATAATGCTGCCAATGGTAATGATAATATTACGCCAGCGCACGATGATCCTCGCTTATGCTTCCATGTCTCTACCTCATCGTAGCATAAGCCTGGCGATCCTTACACGATAAAGATATTCATCGGGTGAGATCAAATCTCAACAAATGCTGAGAAACTATCGCTAGCACGAAAGCTAACTTTCGTGACGTTGCCGCAAGAGCTTGATCCGCCGTACCTGATGTTCAGTAGGCGAAGAATCAGATTGCCAACGCGACCGCCGCCATGGAGCACAACATGCGACCAAAAACCAGGCTAGACCGGCAATCACGAGCACTAACAGCCCCTGAACGAGGGTAATGAGACCGGCCACCTCCATAGACGTACCTCCGTAATCTGACGTTGAGGATGATCTTACTCGCAGAATAAGTATATGCTAATAAAAAGATTTTGTAAACCATTAAGTGTGTAAATTCCTCAACGGATGACCATCCACCAGAGGTAACCGGCAATATGGGCCAACATCAAAACCACCATTGTCGCGGCCCCGGCAACAGGCGAATCGGTACGGGTAAGGCGGAACGCGGTATACACCCCAACCGGCAGCGTTATGACAACAGATAGCGCCACGGTAGGCGGTACCAACCATGGACTGAAAAACACCGGCAATCCATAGGCCAGAAGCAGACTCGCCCACCACCACCAGCGAACCTTTTCGTCGTAGATCACGGCAAGCGTGAATTTTCCTACCTGAGCATCGGCCTGCCGGTCTGCCCAGTGCACACCGATAATACAGACGAGTGCAGCAGCAACCACCGGTAGCAACTGAAGGTAGACCCGCAATGACGGCATACCATGCGCACAGGCGTAAGCCATGAGTGGCATGAGCAACCCCCCGAGTAGCGCATTCGTCAACTCACCCCAGCCGCGTCGTTCGAGTGCTATAGGCGGTACCGAATACAACCAGCCACCGAGTAAGCCAAGCACGAGGATCATCCCAGCGACCACGGGGATCGTCCCCGTTATAACCGCCCATACGCCAGAAAGGATGGTTAAGAGACTCACCACCAACGCCGCCTGTAGCGCCAATGCTCGATCCGCGAAACCAGCCGCAATCGCTCCGCTGCCACCAGACATACCGGTGTGACGAGCCAGCGCATCGGTATCGGCATCAGCGTATTCATCGGCGTAATGGGCAGCCAGATTCGCCAGCATCGTCAGCGCTAAACCAACCGCTTGCGGTTGCCAGGCCACTGGCCCATCAGCGGCGGCGATGACAACTCCTACCGCATACGCCAACACACCACTCGGTAGAATAAGCGGACGACTCATCAGCCATAAGCCGTAGAGTTTGGTCAGAGAGAAAGCCATCGCAAACAACCTCTGAAATGTTCCCAGACCATCAAAGAGTGAGAAGATACAGACATTGTATCATCAGTGGCACCTCTAAATCGGCAGCGAGGAGTGAGGAGAGAAGTGCATTTCAACACGCGCTCGCCGAACACAGTCACCCATCATGTCGCGATCCATAGCAGAGGCTATACTGCTACCTGCGCAACAGAACCCTCTCAGCGAATCCTAACCCTCCCTTGAGCAAATCTTGAACTTCGTGCTCCATACTAATACAGGCAAACGTTTTCTTAACCGGAGAGGTGACACGATGCATCGAATGTTTTTCCTGCTGCTCCTGATTCTTGCTGCGTGTAGCCAGACACCCGCCCCAACACCGATGAGCGGGATGGATCACTCAACAATGAACATGCCTTCTGCTGATGTTCCGTATGATGCACTCTTCATCGATAGCATGATCGTCCACCACGAGGGCGCAGTAACAATGGCCCGTCAGGCTTTGCAAGAGAGTCAACGCCCTGAGATTCGGCAACTGGCAGAAGCAATCATTGCTACTCAGGAAGCAGAAATAACCAAGATGAAAGCCTGGCGGCAGATATGGTACCCAGATGTGCCCCCAACTGATGGTATGGGAATGGAGATGGGGCCGATGACGGTTGCTGAAGGCAATGCACCTTTTGACCAACGCTTTATCGAGGCCATGATCCCGCATCATGAGGGCGCTATTGCAATGGCACGTGATGCACTACAAAACGCCGAACATGCTGAAATAAAAGAATTAGCACGTGCTATCATTACAGCCCAAGAAGCCGAGATTAGCCAGATGCGAGAGTGGTTACGCACCTGGTTTAATCAGTAGCAATACACTGGCGAGAAGGTATTCCCGTTTCTTTGCCTGATTTCGCAGACTTCTGGCCCATATCTGGGATAAGTGGGTAAAATCAGTGCAAGCGCAGCATCATACACTGGAGGGCAGACTCGGAACCTGCCCCACCGGTGTGGTGACGGGTATGATCGGCAAGTCATGCTATTCTGGCAGTAGCACGAACGACCAGGTATGAGGTAAAGGGGGCGTGGCTGCCAACAACTGGCGGAAAAGGATTTTTCAGATACACTCCTGGCGAGAAGCATAGCATATGACCGTACCGGTGATCTTAATTGTCGATGATGAGAAGCGCCTGCGCGACCTGGTGGAGCAGTACTTGACTCAGGCTGGCTTTCGGGTCTTCCAGGCTACCGATGGTGTGACCGCACTTACCCAGGCCCGAATACTACACCCTGACCTGATCATCCTCGATCTTATGCTGCCAGGACTAGACGGTTTTGCGGTATGCCGTCACCTGCGCACCTTTTCTGATGCCTATATCTTGATGCTAACTGCCAGAGCAGAGGAGGCTGATCGGATCAGCGGATTAGAGATCGGCGCTGATGATTACCTCGTCAAGACATTTTCGCCACGCGAACTGGTTGCCCGAGTACGAACATTGTTGCGCCGACCGCGGCACACGATGGACAAAGGTACGCCACGAATTATTACGGTTGGCCCTTTGTCCATCGATTGTGATGCGCATACCGTCACATTAGATGGCGAAGCGATCAATCTGACACCATTAGAGTATCGCCTCTTAACGGTATTGGCAACAGCACCCGGACGAGTCTTTTCGCGTGCTCAATTGCTTGACCACGTGTGGGGAAACGACTACTTTGGCGATGAACACGTTTTGGAAGTCCATATTGCGAATTTGCGAAAAAAGCTTGGCGACGATCCAGCACGACCGAGGTTTATCTTTACCGTGCGTAGTGTAGGATATCGATTTGGGGCGCGACCGTGAAGGACTGGCTAGTACTTGACCACACTGATTACTGATGATAAAAGCGACGAAACGTGAGCCGGGCATTGGCCGTGGTGAACCGCCATTGCACGGTAGCCCGGACTTCACGACGGGCTTTTGCCCATGCGTCTACCG
>NZ_JPIM01000124.1 GCF_000735195.1 Chloroflexus sp. MS-G | reverse complement strand
AGCGCGGGAGGGAAGGGGGCCGGGGGGAAGGTGAGGGGGAAATCGGACAACGACGGGCCGTTACACCACCTTATCAAAATCAAAATTGGTTGGCTTGTATGTCAGACGTGCATCCAGATCGGCGAGACGGCCAATGCGCTGCAAACCTACGGCACTTCCTTTGTAGTACGGGATAATGACCGCCGGGTCAACATACGGTGTGGTCAGACTATTCGTAGTCGCCCGCGGGTGAGCAAACAGCATAAAGATCACACCCGGTTTAACACTGTTACTCACTACAGTGTATGCCATTGTCTCGCCGTAGTCGTTGAACAGGCGCACAATATCACCTGGCTGGAGACCCTCCTTCTTTGCGTCCTCTGGACTAATCTCGATGTATGGCAATGGCGTTCGTTCGGCAAAGAAGGGCATGTTCATGTCGTTGTAGAGAGTCTGCCAGTTATTGTTGCGCCCGTTAGTCATGAAGTATGGATACTTGTTGATCTGCTCCTGGACGATGGCCGGGAATCCGGGCCACGGCGTCGGCAGCATCTTGGCCTTGCCACTTTCGGTGTAGAAGGGTTCACCGTTTTCAAAGAAACGTACCCGTCCCTGCGGCTTACCGTTGACAATAGTTACCGGGGTCTGAATACCGTTGTTACCGGCTGCCTTGAGGAAGGCGTAATCAACACCCTTGTATCGTTCAACACTGGCCTTCACGCCATCGGCAAACGACTGACCACCTTCCAGGAAGACTTCTTCAGCCGTTTTCCACTCGAAACCGCTGAATCGTTGAGCGATGTCGGCATTACCGTCAGCTTGGGCCAGAGCTTTGATACGCTGAGCCAGCATCCCCAAAATCTTCCAGTCTGGCTCGGCGATACCTGGTGGGTCCATGAACTTCTCGTACAGCCGCAAACGACGTTCACCGTTGATTGACGTAATCGGACTTTCGCCCCAGGCTGCTGCTGGGAAGACCACGTGGGCATGCTTTGCCGTCTCGGTGGGGTAGATGTCTTGCACGATGATAAACAACCCACCTTGCTTGACAGCATCGAGGATAGCCTGTGCTTTCGTTGCATTGTCAGCGGCGAAGTTGGCATCAAGTGCATCTCTGACCAGCTTCCCACGGGTTTGTAACGTCTCGCGCATGCGCTGCGCATTGAGGGTGGTTACCGCCGGGTTGCACCCAACGACGTAGAAGACATTCCCCTGCCCCTGGCTAAGCAGATCATCAACATACGGCGCGGGGCGTGGGCCGGGGTAGCCAGGGCGCACATATCCTTCCTGATGCCCTCCCAGGCGACCACAACCTGTACCAGGTTTGCCAAGGTTGCCGGTCAGGAGTGTCAGATTGACAATACTACCGATATTCTCGTAATTCTTCAATCCCCAGATAACACCCTTCTCGTACAGGAAGATTGCCCGCGGTCGAGTCCCATCGCTCTTAGTCTCGGCAATCCAGCTTGCAGCCTGCTCGATCTGGGTGCGTGACAGGCCGGTGATTTTTTCGGCTTCGGCCAATACCTCATCGAGACTCTTACTGATCTGGAGACTCTGATCGAGGAAGGGCTGCACCGTTTCCGCTTCGACCCGGTTGGCGACAAAATCTTTATCATGCCATTGCCGTTCGTAGACGACCCGTGCGATCGCGTTGGCCAGCGCAATATCGGTGCCAGGGTTGAGTTGCAGATGCAACACCCGATCCTTTCCGGCGGCCTGCTCGCTAACGACCACTGTGGCCGTGCGTCGCGGATCGATAATGATGATCCGGCCGGGGCCAACCTGTTCGCCTGGACGAGCGTCCTTTTTGGCGTTTACCGTTGTGCCCTGGATATTCGGGAGCATATGGACCAGGTAGAAGTTTGTGTGAGATTCGTAGGAATTAGCGCCCCATAACACGATGGTATCGGCGAGTTCAGCATCGACGTAAGCATAATTGAGTTCAGGCACCCCCATGTCGCGCGAGGCATGAACTTCAGAATTGTACGCCGGACGGTTGTGGATCGAGCAGTTGATCGTCTGGACGGCGTTGAAGAAGAATTTCCCAACCGCCCAATTGTTCTCAAATCCACCGCCGCCGCCGCCGTGGTCAAAGATTTTCATAAAGATCGAGTTGTTGCCGTCGCGCTGGATACTGCCATAGATAACGCGCGCTGCCAGATCTATCGCATCGTCCCACGTTGTTGGTACCTGCTCGGTGGCGCGGTAGACGAGGGGATGGGTTAGACGAACATGGGTTGGGCCGTCTGGCCGATAGAGGCTGCTGCCGAGTGAACCTCCACGCGCCGAGTGTTGTCCCTTATTGACCACACATTCCTTGTCAGGGACGATAGCAATATGATAGCGACGACCATCACGCTCGGTAATGATCGAATGATGAGCAGGGGCAATCCAGTTACCACTTAGCGGAGCGACCTGTTTGGTAAAATCTACTCCCAGCGCGTTCTGATCGGGAAGCAATCCTCCTGAGCGTCCCTCTGGCCACTTGTAGACATGATAGCCACATCCGACAATGCAATAATGGCATACGGTTTGATATTTTTCAGCATCGACCGGCGGTAACACCAATCGATCGGCTGGACGGTACACAGGCATAGTCTTTCCCTCCTATAGCTCAGTCAGGCTGAGATTATGCGGTCGTCCGTAGATCAGTCCCTGCACCCCAACTGCGTAAATATCCTGGCCCTCTACCTCTAGGATAATGCGTGGTAGATTCTGGGTCGCTGGCCCACTAATGAGAATCGCGTCGGCTTCAGCATCGAAATGGCTGTAGTGGCACGGACAGACAAAAATTTTGGTGGCCGGATCGTAGTTCATGGGGCATCCCATGTGGGTGCATAATCCGCTGTACGCCACGATGTCTTCGTCTGGTCCCACGCCGCCAGGAACCTTTTTCCCTAGCTTGAGAACCTGGATCGGAGAAAGCTGGTCAGGGTAGGTGGCACCGAACACTCCATTTTTCAGATCGTTGAGGGTCGCGATCTTCAGGCGTGGGTAGGGTAAGACCTCACTGATCAGCGGGACCTCAACCTTTTCGGTAACGACAACCGGTGATGGAGCCGGAGCCGGTGTAGGAACCTGCGCTTGCGGAGCTGACGTTGGTGGAACGGCGGTTGGTGCGGGTGGCGGAGCGGCACACGCGGCCAAGATGGCAGCAGCGCCGCTGACTGAGCCTAGTTTGAGAAAACTCCGTCGGTCGAGACGCCCCTTCGTCGGGCGATCGGTCTCCTCTTCCGGGAGCCTGACCTCTTGATCTGTCATAGATCTCACTCCTCGCTTGCTAAGGAATCTGATAGCTTTAGGATATTCGTAGTATAGACTACTGATCTCAAAGAGGTGAAGATCCGAAATGGTCAGATTAACGATCCAAAGAGGTCAATAAGTAGGGGTGATGGCGACTGGCGCTTGGCGCCAGCCCAGAACGATGGCCGTTTCGGCAGAGATGACGTCCTTCCGGTCAGGTTATCGCCGTAAATCGGCTGCCCTCCCGGTTATGAAGGAGGCAAGACGTTCCATATAAATACCGTTAGAGTTGTTGAGAATAATAACGAGCGTTGATCTATAGCTGCATTCATTTGTGATGATTTTTCAGGTAACGCCTGTTTGGGATATTTCACTGTATCTGCGATACAGGAACCGGTTGTACACTCCCTTGTGCAAAAAGACCGGTGGGCAGGGGGCATGGTTGGGTGTTGTCGCCGTGCACTGCAATTCCCTTCCTGATAACGGCTGGCGGGAAGCCCTCAAATCCATCCACGACGTACTGCCTCGGCAACTAGTTGAGTACGATTCCGTACCCCAAGGAGCTTGATCAGTTCTTGAATTCTACGTTTGACCGTTACTTCACTCATATGCAACATTGTCCCAATTTCGGCTGTGGTTGCACCATTGGCCAGTGCTCGTAGCAAGCGTAGGGCACTTTCATCATCCGCTAACGCCTGCCGTAAGCGCTCGCGCTGTAGCTCAGCGACATTGGTGAAGAGTACCCCAACCAGATGTGGTGAGATGACATATTCACCGCTGGCGACCGTGCGGATGGCATCAATAATGGCGGTGTACGCGCTGTGTTTCAAGAGAAAGCCACGTGCTCCGGCTTCGATAGCCGCGATTACGTAATCGGGTTCGTTATAGTTGGAAAGTACCAGGCAGGCTGGCGATGGCGATAGTTCGCGCATTTGGCGCAAGACGCCAATGCCATCGACGCTGGGCATACGTAAATCGATAGTGATAACATCAGGTTTTAAGGTGGTTGCTAACGAAACCACTTTGGTGCCGTCATCGGCTTCCCCAACCAGTGTCATATCACTTTGCTGACGAATGAGACTGCGCAGACCTTCGCGCACAATCGGGTGATCATCTACAATGAGAACCCGAATCACGCTCTCCTCCTTCGGTAGGCTTAGGACGACCAGATCGGTCTGGCCGAGGGTTAGCTATCATTCTGCATCAGGCTGCCGATTGTGTTCCTCACCCTGAGCACCCTTGCAATAGGTTTTTTATGCGTTTGAAGTTAATTAATTATACCTGAAACTACCTCTTTTGTTGGCTGCAAGAGCAGGCAACCAGAGATTTCTGTTCGGTTATCGAAGGTGATCGGACGATGTGCTGCGGAGCGATACCGACGAACCACACGCCTCCGCTGCCGATGATCCCTGAAGTCTGCCATGACTTAAGTCCACTACCGGAAGGCTTCAACTGTCGCATCTTCTTGCAAGCGGCAGCGAGACGCTTCCCCGCCCGTCCGCCCTATATTTCCTTCATCACCATTGCCGGTTCGTGAAAACTTGCCAATCCCTGGTGCGGGCCTCTGACCTGCATCTCGCAGTGTATGGCCAGAGAGCTGTGTCTGGCGCATCAGTATGCCATCTAGGATCGGTTTTCAACCCACGATCATCGCCGAGAGAAAGACGTTGCAACCCTCTCAACCGGCGCTATCCGATGGTTGGTTAGCAGATTGACTCGCTGCACCGCTTGTATTGCCGATAGTGGCGTGCTATGCTCGAAGGTAGCGAGACTGTACATATTCATCTTGGCTTTACCGCAGCTCGTTAAGGAGCTATCTCATGGCAATACCGAACGTTGAGCATCGTCAATCACCGTTGCTCTGGCATGCACTCGATCTACCTGCTGTATACACTGAACTATACACTTCACCACAGGGCTTGACCGGTGACGAAGCGGCGCGCCGATTAACGCTGTACGGTCCAAACGAACTGCAAGCGACGACTCGTATTTTACCCTGGACAATTCTGCTCAATCAATTCAAGAATATCCTGATCATTATCCTGCTAATCGCTACTGGCCTGTCAATACTCCTTGGGCACGGTATCGAATCGATTGCCATCATTGTCATCGTACTCTTCGCTGTTTTGCTCGGCTTTATTCAGGAATACCGTGCTGAGCGAGCAATTGAAGCGCTCCGGCAGATGGCAGCTCCCAACGCCACTGTCTTGCGTGATGGCCGTGAGCAGGTTGTACCGGCTCGCACACTGGTGCCTGGCGACATCGTGCTCTTGCGTGCTGGCGACCGTGTACCGGCTGATCTGCGCCTGATCGAGGCAGTTAATCTTCAGATCGAAGAAGCTGCGCTTACCGGCGAGTCACTCCCGGTTGAGAAGACTGCCGCGATAACCTTACCGCTATCAGTACCCGTCGCCGAGCGCAAGAATATGGTCTACGCTGGAACTTCGGTCAGTTACGGACGCGGACGTGGCATTGTCGTGGCGACCGGCATGCAGACGGAGTTTGGCACGATTGCCACGATGTTGCAGACGATTGAAACCGGGCGAACACCGCTGCAAGAGAATCTCGACCAGGTTGGTCATACGCTGGCGCGCGTCGCGTTGGTCATTGTGGCTGTTATTACTCTGCTCGGCTTCTGGCGTGGTCAGCCACTGGTCGAGATGATCATCTTTGGGATAGCCTTAGCCGTCGCCGTTGTTCCTGAAGCCTTACCGGCAGTAGTGACTATCTCGCTGGCAATCGGAGTACAGCGCATGGTGAAGCGGAATGCGCTGATGCGACGCCTGCCAGCAGTGGAGACGTTGGGGAGTACGTCGGTGATTTGTACCGACAAAACCGGCACACTGACGAAAGACGAGATGACGGCCCGCCGGGTGTTTGTTGCCGGTCGTTGGTGGGAAATTACCGGTTCCGGTTATGAGCCGGTCGGTGAGTTTCGCTGTGACGATCACCTTGTCCTGCCCGATGAGGCAGTTTGTCAGTTGTTGCGCGCTGCTACGCTTGCTTCCGATGCACGGGTTGTCTACCGCGATCAGCGCTGGCAAGTACAGGGTGATCCGACCGAAGCGGCGCTGATCGTAGCTGCGATGAAAGCTGGTCTGGTTGTTGATGACCTGGTTGCCAATGCGCCACGTGTGGCCGAGATTCCGTTTTCTTCGGAAACCAAACGCATGATTACCCTGCATCACGAACACGGGGAGACGGTTGCCTACGCCAAAGGGGCACCAGAGGTCATTGTGGCCGCGTGTCATCATTGGCTGGCACCACACGGAGTCGCGCCGCTGAGTCTGGCTGACCGGGAAACCATCTTACAGGCAGCGCAAACAATGGCTGAGTCAGCTTTGCGGGTACTGGCAATTGCGACGAAAGCACCGGCTACCCTGAGCGATGCCGAGCACGATCTAACCTTCCTCGGCTTAGTCGGTATGATCGATCCACCTCGTCCCGAGGCGAAAACAGCTATTCAGACCTGTCAGACAGCCGGTATTCGGGTCGTCATGATAACCGGTGATCACCCGTTAACTGCGGCTGCAATTGCTCGTGAGCTGGGGTTGCTTGTCCATGGCAGAGTCATTACCGGTAATGAACTCGATACCTTAAGCGATGAGGAATTTGCACGCATAGTCGACACAATCGACGTGTACGCCAGAGTAGCGCCGGTGCATAAGCTGCGTGTAGTGACGACCCTGCAACAGAAAGGGTATGTGGTAGCGATGACCGGTGACGGTGTGAATGATGCACCGGCGCTGAAGAAAGCTGACATCGGGATTGCAATGGGGATTACCGGTACCGATGTCACGAAAGAAGCTGCCGCAATGACCATCACCGACGACAATTTTGCCTCAATTGTGGCAGCGGTCGAAGAGGGACGACGAATCTTTGGCAATATCAAGAAGTACTTGATGTATCTGCTGTCATCGAATATCGGAGAAATTACCCTGATGGCCAGTGCTACGCTTGCCGGCTTACCCCTGCCGCTAACTGCCGTTCAAATTCTATACGTTAATCTTGCAACCGATGGTTTGCCAGCGCTCGCGTTGGCAGTTGATCCTCCTGACGACGATCTGATGCGCCAGCTACCACGTGATCCGCGGCGTGGTATCTTCACTCGTCCTATCGTTGGGCTGATGGTCATCGGTGGGTTGTGGTCGGCGTTGGTCAATATCGTGCTCTTTGTCTGGGCATTACAGAGTGGGCGTGGCATCGTTGAGGCGATGACGATGACCTTCGTTTCGTTGGTGTTGATTCAGTTCTTCAAAGCGTATAACTTTCGTTCCGATCACCTTTCGGTGTTTCATCGCCCCTTTGCGAACCGCTGGCTGAATCTGGCGATCCTGTGGGAAATGCTCTCGTTACTGGCCATCGTCTATCTGCCTTTCTTGCACGAGCCATTTACTACCTTTCCGCTATCACTGATCGACTGGCTCGTCATTGTTGGGGTGGCTTTGAGCGTAGTGCCGGTTCTTGAACTAGCGAAATGGGTCTTACGTCATCGAAAACCTGCCGAGACGGTGGTTAGGGTGTCTGATGGTTAGGCAAACATCTGACATGTGTTGTTTCGCCGATCATACCTGTCAGCGCACGGTAGGGGCGGATTCCCTCCCTGCTCCTCGCTGGCAGTTGAAAGGAGGGATTTAGGGCGATTTGAGGCATTGGGACGAGTTATAAAGCGGCATCCACGGTTTCTCATGAACGGGCCGTGCAGAGTTGGAACTGATGGGCAGTAAGTGGCGCCCCGCACGCATCAATACCGGGTGTGAATGCAGGGTACATGCACCACGTATTGCATGGTATCGGTACAAACATAAATAAGCAATCAAGATATGTTGTAAAATCGTAGTACATAGCGGTTTAGTTCAGACCTCGATCAGCAATCAGCCGGGCAGTGTACCTTGAGGTAGAAGTTCTGCGCTGATGAGCGAGTGCTCGAGATTGCTCCAAGTGTTATTCAAAGACGGTCAAGGTATTGGACAAAGCAGAATCTTCAGGTAGGACGTGCAGGATGCATAAGGGACAGCCATTAGCTGAGGTCTTCGGTTACCTCGTTACAGACCAAACCGAAATAGCGAAGCGGTATCGTTCTCATCGTCTCTGCCCCTTCAACAATAAAGTACCGAACTGTACCAAAGACAAGGCAAGGAACCCGCTTGGCGTCTGTAGTATCAATCATGAGAACTAGGTGGTCATTACCTGTCCAATCCGCTTCCGCCAGGATTGGATCATTACCGACCATGCCGCTTCTTTCTTCTTTGCGGAGGGAGTGAAGTGGACTTCTCTCACTGAGGTTCGTCTAAACGATGCGACAGGTAAGCCCGCCGGCAGCATTGATGTGGTGCTCGTTGCCTATGATGATGCCGGTAAAGTCGTTGATTTTGGCGCCCTTGAGATTCAGGCTGTCTACATTTCTGGGAATGTTCGCGAACCATTCGAGTATTATATCTCTTCTCGAAAGCGACTTGTTCCGCAGCTTGTTTATAAGGGTGGAATCTTACACAGTTGGAATAAGAAAATCGCCGTAGCGCTGAACCGAACTTTTTTTGCTACTTTGCCCACGCTGAAACAAGTTCCAAAGGATCAAGCTGATATTGCATGGCTGGTCTACGATCTAAAAATTCATGCGGACGACAATCATAAACCTGGTCGATACTACCTTACAAAAGTGGATGAGATTTTTACCGATTTCGAGTCGGCTTTGCTTTCTATCACCACACCGCTTCCTGGGCAGATAGGGGATTTCATCAAGTTGCTCCAGGAAAAACTTGATGAACACCTGGAAAATCCGCCAACGAATCAGACCATGGAGAGGCCGTTTTGAACTATGACAAAGCAGCAACAGCTCCCATTGTTTCCTGAACTATCTGACGATAAACCTATCTTGCGTCCGGTAAATGTTGCTTCTGTCCCTCAACGAAGCCCTTTCCGCTATCCCGGTGGAAAGACGTGGTTTGTGCCGGCATTTCGACGCTGGATGAATAGTCTGAAGTACAAACCACGTGTGCTTATAGAACCGTTCGTCGGTGGCGGTATTATTAGCCTTACCGCTCTCTTTGAACAGTGGGTTGAAACGGTCGTGATGGTTGAGTTAGACGATGAGGTTGCATCAGTCTGGCAAACGATTGTTCGTGGTGATGCTGAGTGGTTGGCTCATCAAATCGTGACATTCCAAATGACGAGAGAAAACGTTGAAGCGGAACTTCAGCGGGTTCCGACAACAACAAGAGAGAAAGCATTTCAAACGATTTTGAAGAACTGAACGTTACACGGCGGAATCCTCGCCAAAGGCTCTCGCTTTATCAAGCATGGCGAGAATGGGAAAGGAATTGGCTCTCGATGGTATCCGCAGACCCTTGCGCAGAGAATTATTCATCTCAGTCATATTGCGAGCAGGATTGACTTTCGTCACGATGATGGACTGAAGGTGATGATGGAGTTTGCTGACCGCGAGGATGTCATCTATTTTATTGATCCCCCTTATACTGCTGGTGGCAAGCGGGCAGGGAAACGACTCTATAAACACCACCAGATTGATCATGAGAATTTGTTTACCATATGCGAGACATTCACGGGTAACTTTCTCATGACATACGATGAGTCAGAGGAAGTAAAAGAAATGGCCCGCAGGCATAAATTTCAGATGCGTTTAATACCGATGAAAACTGCTCACCATACGACAATAAGAGAAGTAGTTATTGGAAGAGATATAGCGTGCTTATGAGCCTTATCGTCATGACCGGTGATGATGAGCCACCAGCGTACACGATGATACGTGCGAGTATCTTCACCCCTTCGCGTTTCAGGTAAGCATTTCGCTGTCGCTTATCTTTTCGTATTGGCGAGGCTGTGGGATGATCTATCACACGGTAGGGTACGACATCACTGCGTCCCTACCGTCGTTATACTCGCACAAACCGGTAGGTTCATCTCGTATCTCTCAACTTCCGGCAGGTGGTGCAGATCGAGGGATAGTAGTAACCGGTGGCGGCATGACCTCGTGACTACTGGCAGTTACTTGCGGGTTTTCGTCGGTTGACGAAGCTGGTGATGTTGGTTGTGGTGGGGAAGGTGTGGGAGGCGACGTCACTCTGCGCGTTGGCACAATGGGATCGGGTTGTTTGAGAAAGTCGAGCAGGATTGCGTGGAATTGTTCAGCTTCATCAACGAATGGGAAATGACGGCTGTGTTCCATCCGTACCACTTGCGCGAGAGGAATATGCGTAAAAAGCTGGAGCTGGTTTGGATTGACAATCTCATCACGGGCGCCGTGTACCACTAATGCTGGCACGCGCAAGTTGTCTAACAGTGGTGTGAGGTTGGTACGCCACATTGAATGGATAGCGGCGCGAATAGTATCGGCTGTTGATTTAGTGCTATCTTCCAATACTTCATTCACTTCCGGATCGAGCGAATCGCCGAAGAAGAACCGGAAGAGTGACCGGCGCAACCATGGTCGGCGGGCAAAAAATTCGGCAAAGAATGGGCGATCAACCAGTTTGAGCATCCAGGATAACGAGTTGCCGTCGATCGGTGCACCGACTGTCGCCACGCGAGTTATCCGCCCAGGATGCTCGATGGCGGTCTTCATTGCGACCATTCCCCCCATTGAATGACCAACCAGCGCAGCGCGCTCGATGCCCATTGCATCGAGAAAACGGATGACCTGGTTGGAATATCCCTGGATGGTAGGCATGTCATTTGTGCGCGATTCGCCGAAACCCCAAAAATCGAAGGAGTAAGCTCGGAACTGTTGCGCGACAATCTCCATCGTCGTATACCAGTAGCGCCAGCTTCCCAACCAACCGTGAAGGAAAACGACAGGCTTACCGCGGCCAAAGACTTCGTAATGCACCCGTTGATTATCAATAACGATAATACTCATACTGGCCTCACCGTTGAGGAAGAACTTGCTGATCGTGCCCGCAGTTGCGCAACATTGGTTTCACGTTCGTGAAGAGAGCGGCGTAATCGCCACTGTAGCGTCGCAATATCTTCGGAAATGCTGCGTAACTGGGCCATTTCCTGTTCCAACTCTTCCAGCAGGGTGCGAGCCTGTAGCCCCACCGAAACGTTGATTCGTTCAACCGATAGTTGTGCCAATCGTTCCTGGATTGCAGCCAGGAGACTGAGCAGGTTCGCCCAGGATTCATTCTCGGCGACATCGCGGTGACGTTGCTGTTGCCCGCGATGCTCAATCCAGCGCTGAAGCTGCTGATGGAGCGCAGTGATACGCTCTTCTAACTGTCGTATTGATTGTACGTCAACTTCACTCGCTACAGCGTGATTTTTTGATGCTGTCATCAATTGGGCGAGTTGTTGCTGCAAATTGGTTATCGCTGTGCTTAGTTGGGCCTGTCGCTGCATCACCGCTTCCTGTTCGTTGAGCATATCGAGCAACATATCACGGAGTTGTGCAGCTTCGCGAGCACTTCGACCGGCTTGTTGCTGAAAAAGATGTGGTACATACCAGAGCAGAATAAAAAGTAAAGTGATAATGGCTATACCAAGCGCGATAAAGAATGTTGTCATGGTCATCCTCCTCCATCCATAGTATACGTTTCATCTGTACCCATGGACTAGATCAGAGGATGACATCTCGATTACGCGCCCGCACAACTCGATCATAACCGGCCAGGTCGCGCTGTACCGTTATTTCAGCCTCTGGTAGTACCTGGCGTAGCAAGTGTGTCACAGATGACGCTTGCCAGGCGCCGATTTCTAATAATATTGCACCACCAGGTTTCAGATAGGTCGGAGTCGCCGGGATCAAGCGACGATAACAGTCGAGACCATCGGCGCCACCGTCAAGGGCAAGGTGTGGTTCGTGCCGATATACCCCTTCGTCGATCTCGGCCAAAATCGTGTAGGGTGGATTGCTGACAATCAGATCAACGGCTGTGGGGAGCGGTTCACAGAGATCGCCATGCAGCAAGATGACCCGTTCGTGCAGGTGATAGCGATTGACATTAATGGCTGCCACTTCTAGCGCTTCAGTACTCAGATCAACGCCGTAAATGGTGGCTTGAGGCAGATGCTTTGCCAGTGCAATTGCGATAGCACCACTCCCAACGCCAATATCGGCGATGGTAAGTGGTTTGTTGCCGTAGCGTTGGGCCTCTTTGATGGTTAGCTCAACCAGTAATTCTGTTTCGGGACGTGGAATGAGGACACGCCGATCAACGAAGAAGGTAAGACCAAAAAATTCACGCTGACCAATCAGATAAGCTACCGGTTCGCACGTGGCACGACGTTCGATCAGGGCGTTGAACGTTGCCTGTTGTTCCGGCGTGAGGCGCTGTTCCCGTTCGGCAACTACTCTGGCGCGAGACCAGCCCAAAACATGGGCGAGCAGGAGTTCAGCATCAAGCCGGGGTGTTGACGAGAGCGAATGCAAACGCCTGGTTGCCTGGTAGAGTGCCTGTTCAATCGTGAGATTCATCATAGACAACTGCGGCCTGTGATAAAGGTAGCTGATGTTCTTTCTCATCTGATATTACCACGAGTGTACGAAAGCAGCGGTAGATGCCTGAGCGGAGGTCTAGCGATGTTCACCGTTGTCGGACACCCGTCACCCGAGAGCCTGGGA
>NZ_JPIM01000123.1 GCF_000735195.1 Chloroflexus sp. MS-G | reverse complement strand
ACCCGTGTACCCAGGTGCGGTATGCACCATTTCAACTGCGTGCCGATCCGAAGAATCGTCTCACGGCGTAGCAGCAGCGCTGCGCCCTGCCCCATCTTTTTCTGCGACAGGATAGGTCGGATCGGCTCTAAAACATACGCCTGTTGTTTTTGTAGTATCCTGGTACCGACATCTGGGTTCGCTACGCTACTACTGCTCAAGATTGCGGGTCAAAACGAAAGGAATGCTCATGATAGAACGACTACAGCGGCTCCGTACAGCGTTAGCGGAACGTGACTTGCCGGCAATCTTACTCACAGCCCCGGCTAGTCGTCGCTACATTAGTGGTTTCACCGGTAGTGCTGGTGCATTGTTGATCAGTGCCGAAGCAGCATTATTGCTCACCGATGGTCGCTATGTGGTACAGGCTGCGGCTGAGGCACCGGCATTCAGCCTGTGTGAGATACGCCCACCTGCCAGACCGTTGCCCAAACTCGTTGCCGAATTGACTGCTGAACTGGGAATCGGGAAATTAGGTTTTGAAGCTGCCACGATGACAGTAGCCGAATATCGGCAATTGACCACTGCGCTGGGTAATGAGGTTGAGCTGGTTGCCACCGAGAACATCGTTGAAGAGCTACGAATGGTCAAGGACAGTGGTGAGATTGCTCTTTTGCGAAAGGCGGTGGCCATTACCGATGCTGCGTTGGCGGCTGTGTTGCCCACTCTTTCACCCGCCATGACCGAGCGTGAAGCGGCGTGGAAGATTGAAGTCGCTCTGCACGAGTTAGGGGCTGAGGGGCCATCATTTCCGATTATTGTCGCGGCAGGTCGTAACAGTGCTCGTCCGCATCATGCACCGGGTGATGATCCATTGGGTGAAGGACAACCGGTTATCATTGATATGGGCGCTCGCTACGCAGGTTATCACGCCGATCTGACACGCACAATTGTGCTGGGGCAGGCTGATGATACATTCCGTGCCGTTTATGCTGCCACCCTCGCGGCTCAGCAGGCAGCAATACAGGCGTTACGTCCTGGATTGCCATGGTCTGAAGCGGATGTAATTGCCCGGCGGGTTATCGGCGAGGCCGGATATGCTGATGGTATTGCGCATAGCCTTGGTCACGGGGTCGGTCTTGTGATCCACGAAGCGCCATGGTTGCGGATGACAGCGCCTGATGCACCGCCGAGTCCACCTCTGCAAGCCGGTATGGTCACGTCGGTTGAACCGGGAATTTACCTTCCTGCTTGGGGTGGTGTGCGAATTGAGGATTTGGTGCTGATCACTGCTGATGGGTGTGAGGTGTTGTCACAATCGCCACGGTGAACGATAGTGATAATGCTCGTGATCGACAATGGTTGGCGCCCTAGAAGTTGTGCTACAATAATGTACAAATGTTCGCATCGTTCAAGTTCATGATGCACGAGACCCACTGGCGGTTACCAGTGGGTCTCGTGTGGGGGGGGGTGGTAGTATGATAACGATTTTTTTACGTGTTCGCAACCCCCCCAAAGGTACTACTTCATGCCAACAATATATAGTACCTTTGGCGCAATTCTATCATGACCATGGAGTTACTCATGAATCAAACTGCGGTTGCCGAGCGGATCAAAGAGCTGCGTAACCTGATCCGACGTTACGACTATCACTATTACGTGCTCGACGATCCGATCATTAGCGATGCCGAGTACGATGCACTCATGGCTGAATTGCGTGCTCTTGAGGCGGCGCATCCAGAATTGATTACCCCTGACTCGCCAACGCAGCGCGTAAGTGGCACTCCTGCTACGCAATTCGCCAAAGTGCAGCATGCTCAGCCGATGCTATCACTTGGTAACGCCTTCACAACTGCCGATCTCCAGGCCTGGCGTGATCGGGTTATGCGTCTACTCGGTAGTGATGCAGAGGTAGCGTATGTGGTCGAACCCAAAATTGATGGGTTGGCCGTTGCCTTAACCTATCGTGCCGGTCAATTCGTGCAGGGTGCTACTCGCGGCGATGGTGAGATCGGTGAGGATGTCACGGCCAATCTGCGCACTATCAGCAGTATCCCGTTGACACTGCGTGTACCCGAATCAGTCGCTGATGACCTGCCCGCAATGCAGCCGACAATGATTGAAGTGCGCGGTGAAGTGTATATGCGTACCGCCGATTTCGAGGTCTTGAATGATCGACTGGCAGCAGCGGGTGAGAAGGTCTTTGCCAACCCTCGGAATGCTGCTGCCGGTTCGCTACGTCAGAAAGACCCCATGGTGACGGCCAGCCGACCGCTCCGCTTTTTCGCTTACGGGGTCGGTGCGGTCGAAGGGGTTACGCTCAGTAGCCAATGGCAGACGTTGCGGTATCTCCGTGCCCTCGGTTTTCCGGTCAACCAGGATGCTCGTCGGTTTACCAATTTTGAAGAGGTTTTGGCCTATTGCGAAGAGTGGATGGCGCGACGCGACAAGCTACCTTATGAAGCTGATGGGATGGTAATAAAAGTTGATGATTTTGCTCAACAACGTGAATTGGGCGTAGTTGGTCGCGATCCACGCTGGGCAATTGCGCTCAAGTTTCCGGCTCGTGAAGCAATCACCCGTCTGATCGATATTACGGTGAACGTCGGTCGTACTGGTGTTGTAACACCAAATGCCGAACTGGAGCCGGTACAGATTGGTGGTGTCATCGTTCGTAGCGCCAGCCTGCATAATGCCGACTATATTGCGCAACGGGATATTCGGATAGGCGATTATGTGGTTGTTAAGCGGGCTGGGGATGTCATTCCCTACGTCGTCGGCCCGGTGATTGCCCGTCGTGACGGCAGCGAGCGTCCCTGGCAGTTCCCAACCCATTGCCCGGCGTGTGGCTCACCGCTCGAACGGGAAGCGGGTGAGGTAGCCTGGCGCTGCAACAACTTTAGTATCTGTCCGGCACAACTGGTGCGACGGGTAGAGCACTTTGCGAGTCGGTCGGCAATGGATATTGTGGGGCTGGGTGAACGCCAGGCGGAACTTTTTGTGCAACAAGGGTTGATCCGTGACGTAGCAGACATTTTTTTGCTGAAGGCAGAGCAATTGGCAACGCTTGAAGGATTCGGGCCGAAACGCATTGCCAATCTCTTGGCCGCTATTGATGCTGCTCGTCAGCGACCGCTTGATCGGCTGCTTGTTGGGCTGGGTATTCGTTATGTAGGAACGGTCGCCGCGCAGACGCTGGCGAACGAGTTTGGCTCTCTTGAAGCGATTATGAATGCCCGCCAGGAAGATCTCGAACGTATTCCCGGTATCGGCCCGGTGGTCGCGGCCAGTGTTGTTGATTTCTTTTCACGCCCAGAAAATAGAGCGTTGATCGAGAAGCTGCGTGCTGTTGGCGTACAAATAGATGGCGCAGAAACTCAGGCTCGTCACAGTGATACGTTGGTCGGTAAGACATTTGTCTTAACCGGTACTTTACCTTCGCTGAGTCGTGAGCAGGCGAGTGCGCTGATTACTGCGCATGGGGGTAAAGTAACCGATAGTGTAAGTAAGAAGACCAGTTACGTTGTAGCGGGTGCTCATGCCGGAAGCAAACTCGCAAAGGCACAACAACTCGGAATACCGGTCATTGATGAGGCCGGTTTGCTGGCGCTGGTCGGTGCGGCTGGGGTAGCACCGGAGACTCTCCCATCAGCATCACAACCAACCGCAGCCACCGATGAGCAATTGCCATTACCGCTGCCGGAAGGGGAATGATCATTCTGGCTTTCCCTACCTTGGGGAAGAATGGGGAGCAAGAGGGGCACTGTCTAACAGAGGGGCGGACATAGAACCCGCCCCTTTCTCTTATTGCTGACGATCCATCCGCCTGATCCACTGGGCCGGATCGCGAATCTCGTCCATAGTCGGTAGGTTTTCTGGCCGTTCCCACACTCGACCGGCAAATTGTATCCCGCGTTCCGCGACCACAGCGTTGACAAACGCCTCGCCCTGTTGATATTGGGCCAGCTTCAGGTCGAGGCCGGTCAGACGAAAGATCATCAGATCGAGCATCGTGCGTTGCTTCTGCCGCTGTGCGACGCGCTGTTCGATCTGGCTAAAGCTGGGCAGCAAGCGACGACCAACGGCGTTCATGACGTGGTTACCATACCCTTCAATCAGTGACATTAACGCCTGAATGCGATCAAAGACGGCGCGCTGTTCGGGGGTCAGCACTGTCTCGATCCAGTGTTGGCCGCTGCCAATGCCTTGCAAGAGCCGCATTAGCATATCAAACAGATTGTTACCACTGCTTAGCATTTGACTGCTGATAAGCGCGAAGTTTTGATCGAGTAACTCGCGGAAATAGCGGCGTACCCATGGATAAGCCTCAAACTCAAACGCATGGGTCATCTCGTGCAGGGTAATCCAGAGACGGAATTCTGCGTCGCTCAGTCCCAACTGCTGTTGTACGCGCGCAATGTTGGGTTCGACGAAATAGAGGGAACCACCAGTGGCCTCTGCCGAAAGCAGGCTGAGATCGTATTGCCCCAACACACGCTGCGCAAGATAGCCTAGCAGCCCGCCGATCTGCATGCCCAATAGTTTACTGCTCACATCGTTCATAAGCATGCCCAGTGCCCCGCGACCGCCGCCGTTCTTTTCGTACATCTCTTCAATCGGGCGGAAGAGCTGGCTGAACGAAACGATGTTGGCTTCCAGCCATTCTCGCCGGTCAAAGACAAAGATGCGACTAACCGGTTCGGGTAATTGCACACCGAGATACTCGGCGATCAACGGTTCGCTCAGCGTGACCATACGTGCATACTGTTCACGACGAAAGGATCGATTATCTATCGGCGCCTGCTCCCATTGTGATAGGCGTAGAGCGGTCTGGCGGGCCTGTTCCCAATCAATGAGACCGATGGCAACCCGCCCTTCGCTGCGCGTGCGCGTTTCGAAGTAGTAGCGTGCAGCAAAGCCAGCCGCCATGCCTAATAACAGAGCAGCCCCAAAGCGGCGCAGATCATTTTGCTTACCGGTCAAGGTCGTCTCCTTTCCAGCGGGGATATATGTTAAGAGTCTATCATGCGTCATAGGCTTATGTCCAATACAACGACGAGTATTTCAACGGGCCAGCACTCGCACATCGCCAACCCGACGAGTTATCCGTCGTTCATCGAGGTGTTCAAGGAATGATACCGCATAGCGACGCGAGCAGCCAAAGTGATCACGGAGCTGAGCGACTGTCACACTCCCCTGGGTTTCGATCGTGGCGCGAACCCACGTCTCCATCGTGGAATACGTTGCCGGAAGTAAATAGAGGTCTGGAGCAATCTTCACCAGTACTCCTTGATCACAAGCCCAAGCCAACAGTTCATCACCAGGATCAACCGCTGGCGTTGTATACGGCAGGCGCTTCAGTGCATTCAGGAATTGATCGAGCAGCCGTTGTTGCTCGGCGGTTGGCCGAGGTGTAAAATCGGCCAGACGTACCGTTGTTTCATCAGCGCCAATGAGACCTTCGGTGAGCGCTGCCTGTAACACTCCTGACCAGAGGCGGCTTGACACCTGTAAGCGCTGACGCACCTCTTCCTTCGACATTCCACGACGCAGTGGAAAGCGCTGATGATATGACGTTAACAGATCGCGCAGTGTTGCGCGCAAACGATCCCAGCCCGTTTTGGTAGTCAGACCATCTTGACCCAGGGCCACCAAATTGCCGTCGGCGAGTAATGGTGCCAGAATGGATTCTGCTTCCGAGCCGGTCATTCCGGTTGCGGCTATCACATCGGCGCGCAGCCGTGGTTGTCCATCGGCCAGTGCTTGAAGGATGCGTTCAGATGGACTCCCCTGGGTGCGGAGGTTGAGCGCAGTAATAACGTCGGCGCGAAAACGGCGATGACGTGGAGGATGGGGATCAATCACCACACCACCGGCAACCGTTTGACTGGGTGAAGGGAGACGCAAAATGAAGCGATCACCAACCGAGGCAACGACCGGTGTTGCCAAACGAATCTGAACCCATCCTTCTGTGCCACCTGCTAACTCATCGGCATCAAGCAACGTGATCCGCGCAGCAGCCTCACTACTCCCGATAAACAGATCAAGGGTGGTGTTATGACAGACTGGTGCGGCTTCACGAACGATCTGAACCCTGGCATCGAGCAGGGTTGTTGGGCGTAACGCACCTGGGAGAGTCAACTCATTCCCGCGTTTGAGATCACGGTGATGGACACCGGCCAGATTTACGGCGATGCGTGTGCCGGGGCGTCCTTGATCTATAGGACGTTGATGACTCTGCAAGCCACGAATCCGCGCTCGTATTCCCTGCGGCAATATCTCAACTTCCTGGCCGACAAACAACGGGCCACCGCGTAAAGTACCGGTAACAACGGTACCAAAACCGGCAATAGCAAAACTGCGGTCAATTGCTAGTCGTGGCACACCGGTTGGCTGATGACGTATTGGCAAAGTGTCAAGAAGTCGGTCGAGCGTTTGGATCAGTTCAGACAGACCAACCCCGGTGCGAACCGAGACCGGTATGATCGGTGCTGCGGCCAGGCCTGTTCCAGCCAGAACCTCGCGCACCTCATCACGGACAAGCGCCAGCCAATCGGTATCAACCAGGTCAACTTTACTCAAGACCACAATCCCGTGGTGTATTGCGAGCAGATCGATAATCGCCAGATGTTCACGGGTCTGGGGCATTACCGATTCATCGGCGGCAATGACGAGTAGCACTGCATCGATACCACCAACGCCGGCGAGCATGTTTTTAATAAAGCGCTCGTGACCCGGTACATCGATCAAACTCACCTCACGCCCGCTCGGCAAGGTAAGCCAGGCAAAACCCAGATCGATGGTCATTGCGCGTTTCTGTTCCTCGCGCAACCGATCCGGATCAATACCGGTTAACGCTTTGACTAATGTTGATTTCCCATGATCGACATGACCAGCGGTACCAAGAGTAACCATTGCAGTATTTGTTTGATAATCGAGTACAATATCTAGCAAAGCATGTCTGCTTTCATCGTACTCTGCCAACCTTTCTCGACCCACAATGAGCCAGAGGATGACGCTTTACGTATCATTGTACAATGGAATATGCACTTCACCATCTACGTTGCGTTGACTCAACATTAGCGCTATGGATCGATCAGATCGGCCCATGTACGCTCCAGCGACAGCCCCACGGCTTTGCCACGCTTGCGTATGCGATCATTAGTCAACAACTATCGCTTGCCGCAGCCCGCACGATTCGTGATCGGCTGATTGACCGATTGGGCATTCTCGACCCGAGGACCATCCTGGCTGCCGACGAGGCTCTCTTGCGCGCTATTGGTCTTTCAGCTCGTAAGAGCAGTTACTTGCGCGATCTTGCCGAACGAGTGATACGTGGTCAGCTCGAACTGGAGCAATTACCTGCGCTTGACGATGAAGCGGTGATCGCAGCATTGACGGCGGTAAAGGGCATTGGGCGGTGGACAGCCGAAATCTATCTGATGTTTGCACTCGAACGTCTAGATGTATTGCCGGCTGCCGATCTTGGTTTGCGCGATGCAGTGCGCTTGATATACGACCTGCCGCACCTGCCAACATCTCCCGAGGTGCGAATGCTGGGTGAACGCTGGCGACCGTACCGCAGCGTTGCGTGCTGGTATCTCTGGCAGGCGCGCCGGATGATATTGCACGGTTAAGCAATATTACGTTGTATCGCAGTTATGAATATGGTATGATGAGCAATAAGAAGTAGAGGAAACGGTTGCGTATGATGCGAATTGATGGGCGATTGCCCGATCAACTACGAGCGATTTCAATCGAAGTAGGTGCTGCGCCGTATGCTGAAGGATCGGCGCTCATTGCATACGGCAACACACGTGTACTGTGCACGGCCACGGTTGAGGATGGCGTACCGGCCTGGATGCGTGGTCAGCAGGGTGGTTGGGTAACTGCCGAATATGCAATGCTCCCACGTGCGACCCTCCAGCGTACCCGTCGTGAACGGAACGGCCCAAGTGGACGTACCCAGGAGATACAACGTCTGATCGGACGATCGCTACGAGCGGCAGTCGATCTCAGTGCTCTTGGCGAACGAACCATTACTATCGATTGTGACGTCTTGCAAGCCGATGGTGGTACGCGCACGGCGGCTATCAGTGGTGGTTATGTGGCCCTGGCTCTGGCAGTTGAGCACCTCGTGCGTAGTAACGCCATTGAAGTCAAACCTGCTCTGACACCGGTAGCAGCGGTGAGTGTTGGTATCGTGCAAGGAACGCTGCTGCTTGATCTCTGTTACGATGAAGACAGTCAGGCCGATCTAGATTGCAATGTCGTTATGAACAGCGCCGGTGCTTACATTGAAGTCCAGGCCACCGCTGAACGAGTACCGGCAAGCCGGTTCCAACTCAATGCTCTACTCGATCTGGCTGAACGTGGTATCAGGCAGATTCTCGATGTGCAGGCAGCCGCCCTGGCGGCAGTTCTGCCCAACAATACGATGAGCCGTGTGCAATCGCCATAACTATGGTGCGCACCGTCAATCTGCGACGTCATGGCTCGCAATGGTCGCCCTGCCACAGGCGAGGAGGCTTACAATGATAGACCAGACCAAGCGCGTTGCCGGTCGTCGCCACTTGCGTTACGGTTTAGCTTTCGAGCGCACGCAGCATCCGGAGTCTGCGGCTGACCATTTTCGTATGGCCATCGCTGCTGATCCGACGTTGCGTGATGCTCATAACGCTCTGGCCTTTCACTATCAGCAACAGGGTTTGCTGGCAAAGGCTGCCGAGGCATTTGCGGCAGTGGCGGATTTGGCCGACGATTACTTTGCCCATTTCAATCTCGGCTTTGTCCTTATCGAACTTGAACGGTACCATGAGGCTGAACGCGAATTTCGCCGTTGTCTTGAACTCGATCCAGACGATGTTGCAGCCCAACTCGAACTGGCGTACATCTATGTCGCCCGCGGTGAGTATGAGACAGCGCTAGGCTTGCTAGAAAAACCGCGCCAACGCTACTACGATGACTGGGCTGTTTTTCATCTGCTTGGTCGTTGCTACTTTCAACTCCAACGCTACGATGAAGCCCAGCAGGCATGGCAACAAGGCCTGGCGCTGGCTACTACACCAGAGGCGCAACTGGAATTGCTCACCTGTTTGCAAAGTGTTGAGCGCAGACGTGAGTTCCGCACGTGTGACAATAGCAAAGACGATCTCTACATCCGTGAAGGGGTTGTCTGTCTTGGTTCGGCGACAGATGATGGTCTGAACATACATCCGCTTGCGCATTACCAGTTGCGCGAAGAAGATGTTGCTCGCACCCTACAGCGTTTTCTAGCCCTCGCCCGGAGCAGTAACTGGTATTTTGGGGGAGTCACAACCCCCGATCCGTACAGCAAACCATTAGCGATGGCAGTAGCGCAACTGTTAGACGTTCCGCTGCTGAATTTGCATCATTTGCCGACAATCACCGAACCGGTTTTGGTAGTCATCGCTGTTGGTCACTCGGCCGATCTCCTGGCCGTGGCCCGTGAGCGTCTGCCCGTTCCCAGCCCTGGATTCTGTCTGGCCCTGAACTGGATGCGTCACAGTAAGTTGTTACCCGAACTGATTGGGATCATTGTCGAAGGCGTGTGTAACAATCCATGGGAGTCAACGTTGCAGGGGCTTCCATCGACCGAACAAGTGGTACGCAGTCAGCAGATTGCCGAACGACTGGTGCAATACGTTAAGACGCTCCCAGCGGAAGATAATCTGCCGCGTCAAATTCGCTATTATACGCGCCACCATCGGCGATTGGCTATTAATGCGCTGTATCAAAGGTCAAGATAAATAATGAGAGCGTATCCGCGCAGCAGCACGACTGGTTCCCCTTACCTTCCTCTCTAACCCCTCCTCTCAGGTCAAGCAGAGGAGGGGGATGTTGCGGTAGGGCGAAGCCTACCATCCCTCTCTGTTTTCATTGCTGTCTTGTTGACACAACGCTCTTGCGCTGGTATATTAGTGTATAATGTACACTATACAAGCGAGGCGATATGAACGGTATCCAACAGCGAACTGCCACGGGCATCCTCTTCACCGACCAATATCAATTGACGATGGCCCAGCTCTATTTTCGGATGGGCATTCACGAACGGATGGCACAGTTTGATCATTTTTTTCGGCAACCACCCAACTACGGGTTGCATTCAGCCGGTTATTGTATTGCTGCCGGACTTGAATGGTTACTCGACTGGATGGAGACCGCTGCTTTTGGGCCAACCGAGCTTGAGGTGCTACGCGGTCAGCGCAATCGGGTCGGCAAGCCAATCTTCGATGAGGATTTTCTGAACTATCTGGGTCGCCACGGTCATTTTGGGGGCATCACCCTTTGGGCCGTACCCGAAGGGCGGGTAGTGCACGCGCAGGCGCCGATGACCATCGTGCGCGGGCCATTGATGATGGCTCAAATGCTTGAGACGGCTTTGCTCAATCATCTTAATTATCAAACGCTGGTGGCAACGAAGGCCAGCCGGATTCGTGAGGCGAGTGGGGCCAGTACTGTACTTGAGTTTGGCTTGCGTCGTGGTCAGGGGCTGGGTGCGAATGCCGGAACACGTGCTGCCTTAATTGGTGGCGCCGACTTTACGTCGAATGTTGGTCTGGCGCATACGATTGGGCAAACCGCGAAAGGCACCCATGCCCATGCGATGGTACAGGCCTTTCTAGCCCTTGGGATGAGTGAGCTTGACGCCTTCCGGGCCTATGCTGCGGTTTACCCTGATGATTGTCTGCTGCTGGTAGACACTATTGACACCTTGCAGAGTGGGGTGCCGAATGCGATTCGCGTCTTTGAAGAGCTGCGCGCCAAAGGGCATAAGCCGGTAGGAGTTCGTCTTGACTCGGGCGATCTGGCGTATCTGGCTATCCAGACGGCGCTTATGCTTGATCGGGCCGGTTTCCCTGATACGGTGATTGTCCTTTCCAATGATCTCGACGAACTGGTGATCTGGCAGATTCAGAGCCAGATCGTTCAGGAAGCGCCGCGTTATCAAGCCGATGCCAATGCGATTATTCGTCGTCTGGTCTACGGGGTAGGTACCAGGCTGGTGACTTCACACGGTGAAGGTGCGCTTGGTGGGGTGTATAAGCTAGTTGCCTTACACGATGGGCAGACCTGGCAACCAGCAATTAAGATCGCCGAGAGTGCAGCGAAACTGACTAATCCCGGTCTGAAACGAGTATGGCGGCTGTACGATGCACGCGGGAAAGCGACCGCCGATCTGATCGCTCTCGAAGATGAAGATCCGGCCAGGGAAGAGGTGATTCGGTTACGCCACCCCAGCGATCATACCCGACAGCGTGCGGTGTTGCGGGCAGAGCTGACCGGAATTGAGCCACTGCTAGAGCCTGCGATGGTACACGGCCGACGTTTGGCCCATCCGGTGTCAATTGAACAGATGCGCGAACGCCGCCATGCCGACGTCGAGCGGCTTGATCTTGGAGTTCGGCGCATTATGAACCCGCACATCTACCACGTTTCGCTCAGTCAGCGGTTGTGGGATCTGAAACAAGAACTGCTCAATCGGTTTCAGAGGTAATGAACGGAATTACACGTTGGGGTGAGGTACCGCCTCACCCCCAAGGAAGGGATGTATGCCTCTTCCAACGATAGTCTGCGGCTACGATTCGGTTGTCTTGCCGATTATGCCCGTCATCGTCTCGGTAAGTGTAGATTAACCCCACGCATGAGGAATTGGGGATGGGATGATGGTGGGTTGATGCGATAAACGATCGTTCCCTGTTATGCACTGCTCAGGACCGGAGGCCCGTGCTCCCAGGCGCCGGCGTGGATCGGTGATCGCCGCGACTGAGGATACGGTTCACTGGCGGACACGACCAACAACTGAAAACTCTGCAAACCAGTCCTCTCACCTATTTTTATATCGTGACAGTTATAGTATACTATGCATGGCGCCGACGTATGACGGGCCGTCGCTGGGGTATTCCCCAGAGGAACTTCCCGACTCCCCGCCCACCGAACGGTGGAAGGTCGCCCCGCGAAACAGGAAGCGGGGGCGCCGGTGGAGTAATCTGCCGGTGACGCAAGACGGCAACAGAGAGGAGTCCCGCCGGGTTTCCGGTAAGGGGTGAAACGGTCGGGTAAGAGCCGACCAGCGTCGGCAGCAATGCCGGCGGCTAGGCGACTGCGCCGACTGATGGGGAGCAAGGTGCGTGGGGCGGGCTTAACGGTGGGAGAACACTGCTGTTGTTCTGTAGACCACTGCGCTCGCTCGCATCGCAGCTACGACGACAATCCGGGTAACACCCGGTGCGTTAGGAGTAGCCGCTGCCGCTGGCAGCGAGAGAGATGACGGCTAGAACAGAATCGGGGGTACGGTCATACGTCGGCTCGCTCGCCCACAGTTCGCGATGCAGTAGCTATTGGTAAGTCGCAAAAGAAGGTCGATCCCTCGCCAAGTTTACTTTCTACTCCTATCTTGCCTCCCATATGCTGGATCAGGCGCCGACAGATCGCCAGGCCAAGACCAACGCCGCTAACTGATCGGCCATTAGCCTGCTTGAGGCGCTGAAATTCCTCAAAGATCAGTTTCTGATCGGCGAGAGCAATGCCGATTCCGGTATCACGAACGCTAATGCGAATGAAGTCACCGTGGTTTGCTGCCTTAATTTCGATAAGCCCCTGTGGCCGGTTAAACTTGATCGCATTGCTGAGGAGATTGATCAGGACCTGTTCGAGACGGCCGGCATGAGCCTGTACAGGCGGCAAATCGGCCGGAATTGTTGTACGCAACTGCAATCCGTGCTCGCGAATCTGCGGTAACATTTGCCCCACGACATTCTGAACAACCGCTGCAACCGGAACTGGTTCAAGCTCGATTGTCATCTGGCCGATTTCCAGGCGTGAATATTCAAGAATATCGTTGATCAACCGCATGAGATTGAGACTGGCCTGACGCATATATCCCAGGGTTTCTCGGACTTCAGGGCTAAGCTCTCCTAGTACCCCCCGCTGAAGTAT
>NZ_JPIM01000122.1 GCF_000735195.1 Chloroflexus sp. MS-G | reverse complement strand
TCAGTATCGCCAGTGAAGTTGCTTATCGTCGGCTCGAACGCTGGCTAATCGACGATCTTGGCTTCAGTCGGGTAACCATCGAGCCAATCATTCCCTGATAATGGCAAATCTGAACCACATAGCTTCTTTCTACTCGCCCTTGCAATGCCCACTTTCTGAGCAATGGTGAATGAACGCAACGAGATAAGCAGTAGCAGAATGGTGCAGACCCGCGCAAAGCCCATACTATTGACCTGAAAAACGGAGGAATGTGTGCAAACGCTGAAACTTATCTGGAATGGTCTGGCCGTTGCTGCCGTCCTCTTCATGGTTTGGAGCGTCGTACAAGCCTTTCAAAAAATGTCAACCCCTCCACCAGCTCCGACCACTACTGTGGAGACACAGATCATCGAGGCCGTGCGGCGAATCAACAAACAGATTTTCATCGAGCACTACGCAGGGGTGGAAGTACGTCATCTCGACGCACCGGGTGGTTGGGCAGCCTTCCTGCGCAACCTCGGTGTACGTCAGGAATTTCTGGTTCTGATCCGGGGGCGCGTACCGGCGGGTATTGATCTAAGCCAACTACGCTCTGAAGACATCTGGGTCAGCAGTGATGGCCGGCGGGCACAAATTACCCTTCCACCGCCACAAGTCTTCACCGAGCAGGTGTCGCTCGATCTGGCTAACAGTCGAGTGATCGAAAATACCGACTTCTGCCCTGGATTTATCTGCCCGCGAACAAACCTTGAGAGCTTTTTTCAAGCGGTCGATGCGGAGGCGAAAGCGGCATTAGTCCAGGCTGCAATTGAGGCTGGCATTCTTTCTCAGGCCGCCCGTGACGCAGAGGCCTACTACACCCAGTTGCTCAACAGTCTGGGTATTGCTGAAGTGCGGGTGATTGTACGTGGGTATAGTGGGGGGTAGTTCGAGAGATCACGCTCAACTTCACTATAAGTATACTGAGGACAACAAACGCTTGGTGGGAAGTGACCAAATGATCGCTTTATGTTCTCAGTTTATTAACATTCAGGAAATCCTCTACTTCATTGAAAGCGTTGAAGAACAATGGCGTCCCGGCAAATGAGAGCGGTGAGACGGGGCCAATCGTCATGAATGAGTACTCTCTGCTGCCAGTATCAAACGATGAATGGGGATCTCTGAATAATTGGTAAAGGTCAAGAGCTTTACTGCGTCCGCCCACTAACTCACTCAATGCCTTGAATTCAGCCCCCATACCTAAACCAAAACCGAAGAAAAAGATGCGTAATTGCTCCAGGATTTCGCGATGCAGGCTAGAGAGTGTCTGACTGATAAACATCCACCCAACGCCATATTTACGTGTAGTACGGGTGGCATCAATCAGGATGCTCCGAATAGCGCGTTGCTCATCACTGCCTGGATCATCGCGGGGCGCAAGACGATGGGCCTCGTCCATTAATACCAGCGTGTTAAGACTGCGGTTTTGTTTGTAGGCATATTCTGCTGCCGTGCGAATACCTTCCAACAAGCGTTTGATCACGAGCGCCTGAATTGTCTCATTCCAAAACAATTGTGTAGGTAGCGGTTGAGGTTGAGGTTGGTCATTATCAAACAGAGGGAGGGATGTTGCTCTCTTACTATTCGTTTGAGTTACCTGTTCCGTTGACAAGTCGATAACGATAAGAGGTCGTTTTTCCTGATTCGGAATAAATAAACTAGTCAATAAGCTTTCTACCTTTTTTCGTGTTCCATTCTGATCTTCACGAAAAAGCTGTGTTATCGGAAGCCAAACAGTTTGGTAGAGATCGTTCTGATTCGTTTCAGCCATTTGTTGACGGACTCGTTCTCTAGCTTCCTTGGAACCATAAATTCGTACCAAAATACGCTCTTCTTTTAAATGGTTCCAGGTCTTGTCGAAACTGTCTCTATGATGCAAATCGGCAAGCTTGATACCATCCTTCTGTAACTGCTCGCTAATAGCTTCTGCTGCTTGGCGCTGGTTTTCGCCAGCCTTCACACCGAGACGTTGGAAGAAACCAGACTCTGAAAGAATGTGCTCAAACAGATCCCACCTATCTAACACTAAATTTCTCACACCATAAACCTTTGTCGGTTTTGTCAGGCTATCTAATACTCGCTTTATCGGCAGGCGAAATACTCCTGGTACCGTTTCACCTCTAACTTCTTTAGCGAATTCCCCTTGCGGGTCGATGACCAAAATCCCCATCTGCGGATGGCGAGCGTAGGCAAGCAGGATCATCTTCGCGAGAACCGACTTCCCGGAGCCGGTCTTGCCAAAGATGCCCAGATGGTACGCTTCACCAGCACCCTGCTGGCCGGTATCGAAATGTTTGAACCACAATGGCAATAGCGGTTTTGAACCATAGATGTGCCCCAGATAGAAAAGCTGATCGCGGTATGGAGAGAGTAATTCAGATAAGACTTTATCGTTAGCCAGATAAATTGGTGTGCCGGTAGCCGGAACGGTACCCAGTATACTGGGACGATATCCATTGGGACCGGCTGCAAATACCGCACTAATCGTCATATCGCCACGGTGGGTATCCTGACGCTCGCTAATTGTGTCTACACGTCCATGCTGACGGATCAGGCTGCGCATAGTGGGGTCTTCATGCCAAACATTGCGCATGCTCACCTCTGTGATCTGCCCTAGAGCGTAGTGCGAGCAATTGTCCTGATAATAACGAAAGAGCGCCAGTTCTCCGACCAACTTTTTGTTGACAGCTCCCGCCAAAATATCGAGTGCCACTTCGTTGGTAGAGGAAGGTGATCCAATGACACCAATTCGTTCGGCCGCATCGACCAATTGATCTAGGTGCTTTGACATCGTTACACTCCTGACTCAGTGCGATAACCATGCAGACCGAGAAAAACATCGGAAATGTTTCCCTGGTACGTCTCAGCGATATGCTGAGAGGTCACCTGCCGAAACGTAGGGATCGCCTTTGGCAGGTGCTTTACCATGCGATCAGCGAGATAGAGGGGGAACGGTTCCATCACTGACGGTGTACCGCATTGGTGGCGGACTCCGTGCAATACCATTGCCAATCGTGATGAGTTTTGGGCAATTGCGCTACTCATTTCTAAGCGAAGGGCTGGGAGCCAGGGGTAGGGTCGATAGTACACCACCTGAATCTCGTTGAGAGCGGCAATAATCTGGCTCGCCAGTTCCTCAACAGTTCGATAACCAGTAGAGGTAAGTGGTGTAATATTCAAATGCCAGGGCTCAGATGGTTGCTGCAATACCCTGGGCTTCGTATATTCTCCTGGCTCTAGAAGAAAACTTAGTAGGCCCCGATCATCGTGTGAGTCGGGCCAGCCCATGACCTGCCCAATCTCGCGCCTTGTTGTGTACTTAGGCACTGCCAACCAGCAACGATCACTACGATTTGAAGTGAGTACCGTCAAGTATGCTTCTAGCATCGAGGATGCTTGTTTGAGAAATTGAGCAGTTGTTCGCAGATGTGCAACTTCCTGGCTTTTATTCAATGCCTGATTAAAGTAGATGAGAGGTGTTGTGAGCGAACCATCGAGAAAAACGATCTCGTGTGGTGCATGTAGTGCCAATTCTAGCTCCATCCCAATCATTACAGCACGCAGAATGGTACCCGTTTCGGCTTCATGCACCTCTGTCTCTACCCAAACCTGATGACGGGGTTCAGGCCAGTGACGTGTTTCGGAAGGTGGTGTCAAACCCTCGACCGCTACTGCGGCTGCGGCAACCAGATCGCTGGCCAATAATCGTTCTATCGCACATGATCCGTCTATTCCGCACGTCGTAGGAACCGGCACGTAGGGCATTTCGGAGTCACGACGAAGCATGCCAGTGCGTTTCAACTCTTCCCGCCATTCTGCCCGATGTGCACGCACCTGTTCAAAATCATGCAGTAACTTCTGGCTAAGATTCTCAGTACGTTTGAGAATCTCATCTATCAGTGCAGATGGTAGTTCGCCGAAAGGACGTTCTGCCGACTCCGTCATAGTATTACCTCGGCTACCTTGTCTTGCCCGATACGTAAGCGATTTTTTATCTCTTCGTTACGCCACTCTTTCCATTCATGCACACGCTCAACACGCGGTAATAGCCAGCGTTCTCTCCACCATGCCACGAGATCAGAGAATGGCAGGTTGCGATAAACTGGCGTGGTATCGCGTCCTTCCATATATGCTTCCAGGTTATCTATGAGACGGAACAGAAATACTTCGCGCTTTATCCCGTGGCGAAGGAATTCAGCCGAGAAGCCTAATCGTTCGAGTGCGCGTACCATTGTTTGCCATTTCCGGCGCGGGCCAGTGCCAAAACCACCGTATGTTGAAATACCCTGGCTTTCCAAGAATTCGCGGAAGAGCGGATATAGTTCCATAAGATGGAACGTGCCATAACCCTCGGTGTATCCAAGCGATTCTGCAATCGCTACGTCCCTGTACTTAAGACGATTATACAGGCTACTTCTTCCAAACGCACTCGTTGTCGTTAGGGCAACAAGATGAGGCGGTAAGATACGCCGTTCCATCTCGGTCATCCGTCCAACGTATTTCTGCCAGTACCGCTGACGAACCTCATTTGATGCCGCAACCAAAGCAACCAGCTTGCCACCAAGGAGATAATCATACGGTGGCACTGCCCCCAACGTTTGAATGTCCATCGTCTGGTTCACTAACTCTGTCTTCCTGCCAGGTGGATACTGAAAGAGACGATCGCGAGCCGGAAAGCTCAGCGGTGGTGACTGCAATGCTAGTAGGCCAATAAGTTTGTTGTTCGCTTGATCGATGAGTAAAAACCGTAAGCGGCGACCATACCCTTTCGAGAATGGCAGCGACCAGAGTAAGCGGGCCACCCGAAAGAGGTCTCGGTGTTGTCTGGTTGTCACTTCAACTAATGCAGGATCGATCCGTTCAGGTATGATGTCGTCTCCATTGGCGAAAAAGTTCAGATACCTGGATAGGTTCCGTTCAAGCCATTCTTGCTGGGTAGCAAGTTCTAGCTGCACCGCTGGCTCGTGAATCTGTCGCATACCTGCTTTATCCAGAACAGGCATGCAAAGGCCGTTATCCTCTGTTACTAAAAAGCCAACTTCTTGCAGTTTACTCAGGACGAGTTTAGCTAATTCTACACTATTCACCATGAAATGCCTACGATGCTATAAACTTCTACATATTTCTGATTAGCATAGCCAGAACAATCCGGTATGTCAACCAATTTTCTCTTGGATCAGAGGTTTTCTACGTTTTCAGTACCTTTGCTGCGCAGTGGGTCTCCCCTCCTTCCACCTCAACATCCTTACCTTATCTCATAGGTGAAGCGTGAGGTAGATTGGTAACCCGCTCACAATGATGTACTGATGCGCCAACCGGTGAGTTTTATCCGCCTACTGCACAACGCGAGCCAGCGGCCCGCGATCCTAGGGAGACAACATAGGGCAGGGATTGCTGACAGCAGGAGCCGGATGTTCGTTGGTGTCGCGCCATAGTTGAACCGTTCGGTCATCGCATGGAACCCAAAGCTGAGAACTCCAAAAAGCCCCAGGTAGAAGGTCATAACGTTGAAGATGCCTAAGCAGGTGTGCGCAACACATCTGCAAGCACCACAATTGGGAGGTTGGGTACACGATAGAATACTGGGCCATTCGTGATAAACAGCGCGCACTGCTGTGAGAGCGCAGTTGCAGCATGAAGCGCGTTGGGCGTTTTCAAACCCAATCCACGCAGGCGAGCCGCTTGCTCCCTCAGCGGTAGCGTGACCGGAATCAGGTTCACTTCCCGGGCGCTCAAAAAATCTCGAAACAGGGCTTCTCATTGCGGGTTCTGATCGCGGATCGGCTTCATAAGTGTTTCGAGTCCCCGATGTTCGCCGCACGTTGATATGCTCAAGGATGTAAGATGTTCTGATCGCGGATCGGCTTCATAAGTGTTTCGAGCCAGGTCAGTTCGCTCGTAATAATCGCTATATTCCCATTATATGCGGCCCGCCAGAGTGGTTCCGATAGAGATCGATACGGCTCGATTCGCTCAATCGCGTAGATCACGGCATTTGAGTCAACATACACTCGGCCGGATAAAGGGAGAATTAGCGTTCCCATGCGTCGCGCTCACCGTGTAGGTAGGAATCAACGTCTTCAGCAGTCTGAAAGGCAAGGCGTCCCGGTGCATCAGCCAGTACTGCTATGAGTAATCGAGATGGCCTGGCAGGTGCATAGGGCAATACGACAATCACTTCCACTGCGATACCAACTGCAAGTTAGGCGTCCACGATCTCGATCTTACCACCTGGCTGAACCTGAGCCGTGAGACGTATTGCGGCCTGCATAGGTCATCCTTTCTTTTGCGCATCGTTCATTTCTTAACATACATCCCCTCCGACTGACAATACCATGCGTATATCAGGATTCAGATTCGCTCCAAATGCCTTCTGGACAGCCGTGCTCGAATGTTGCTGCTCGTGATGATGCTGTCGTAATCGGTATTCATGGTGTATTGTCTATATTATTGCAAGCATATCCGACGCGCTATCGGTGGTCAATGCCAGGGCGGGGAGGAGAGCTTTTCAAAGCTTTCATTCTACTCAGCAGTGTTGAGGTGAGGAGAGAGGACGGGAAACGTGAACGGGAGGGGCAGGTTTCCAACGCGCCCGCACCAGCGTGCTCCTGATCCGACGCGGGTTCTACCGCTACTACCGCACGATACAGGCCTCTGGTCCACGCACCTAGGTGACTTTGTAGGCCGGAATTCATCGGCAGCAGGTGCGTGATGTTCGTCGGTGTTGCTCCATGGTATGGTATTGCGCAGTTTGGTCATCGCATCGCACCCTGAAACTGAAAACCTTGCAGGCTTCTACATACAACGTCAACATACTCTGCAATGCTCAACCATACCACACCTGCAATCGACAGTAGCAGACTAAGAACGCCTTTCCCCCCTACTCCCCTCGCCAGCGGAAAATCAAAATAAACTGATGGATCTGGTTTGCAACGAACGTGTAGGGGTAGCCAAATGGATACAGGCGCTGGCTCTGATCGTGCCAGATTTGGTACCCGCGGTATTCAAGGCCGGGAATCTGGCGTAATGCCACAACAAGATCGGCATGGAGCATGTTGTGATGTTCGGGGGTTGGCTGGAGATCTTTCGCAAACACGACCAGGTGTCCATCGGGCCGCAAGACTTGCAGCGCTGAGGAAAGAATCGCGCTTAGTTCGCGGATAAACTCGTGGTAGGGAAGGTTGCCCAGATCAGCCGGTGATGTGGTGAAGGGGGTTGGTTGTGGTCGCCCACGCTTCCGCCGTTCGCCGGTTTTCGGACGTGCCATCATTGCCGCATACGGCGGATCGGTTAAGATTAGGTCGAAGGGGCGTTCGTGAACTGCCGGCAAGTCGAGAAGATGCCGGGCATCGGCGACCAGGTAGGTTTGCGGTGGTATCCCTAGCTCGGCGCAGACCGCCTGGTAAATGGTTGCGTACTCCGGTGAGAGATCAATCCCAACGGCAGTGCGTTCTTCAAGAGAACTGGCGATCAAGGTACCACCTACGCCCGCAAACGGATCGAGAATATGACCATGCCGACGGGTGAAAAAGCGAATCAGCTCAGCCATCAGTTGTGGTGGTTTGGGTGAGGGATGTTTGCGGCGCAAGTGGTGGGCCAGACTCGCAGCGCCACGAGTAGGGTAGGCAGTGCTAATCACCGACCGCAGAGCGTAGGTCCAAGCCCGTGCATCGAGGTCGTTGAGCCGATTACGAGGATCGCGTTCGTTGGTCATCGGTGATCGCCGGCGATCAAAAAGGTGGCCGGTATCTGTTTGACCCTTCCTTCTCCTCGATCAGGAGAAGAAAGGGTAATGCGGAAATCGTTGTATCGCCTTATGACCGGCGGGCGGCCATTGCTTTGGCAAAACGGGCAAACAGATAGGTCGCATCGTGCGGCCCTGGCCCCGCTTCAGGATGGTACTGCACACTGAAACACTGTAAATCAGGGTAGTCAAACCCTTCCAGCGTCTGGTCGTTCAGATTGATGTGGGTCAAGAGCACACCAGCCGGTAGCGAGTCGGGGTCTACCGCAAAGCCATGGTTTTGCGAAGTAATCTCAACCCGACCGGTTGGTAAATAGCGCACCGGATGATTGGCGCCGTGGTGACCGAAGGGTAGTTTGTAGGTACGTCCACCGAGGGCTAACCCCATCAGTTGATGACCGAGACAAATGCCGAAGATCGGCAACTTCCCAAGTAAGGATCGCAACGTGGCAACAGCGTAGGTGGCCGCAGCCGGGTCACCTGGCCCATTCGAGAAGAAGATACCATCAGGGTTAAGTGCTAACGCATCTTCGGGTGGTGTTGTCGCCGGTACAACGGTCACTCGACAGCCATGATCGACCAGGCGGCGCAAAATGGTGCGCTTGAGACCAAAATCGTAGGCAACAACGTGGAAGATCAGTTCTTGTGCCGGGCCGTTCGGGTAGGGCGGAGTAAACGGAACGCTGTTGGTCGTCCAGTGGTAAGGTTCAGGACACGTCACCACCTGCGTTAAGTCTTGCCCCTCCATCGGCGGGGCAGCCCGACACTTGGCCAGTAATGTCTCAATCGAAGCACCGGTTGTCGAGATGATACCGCGCATCGCACCGGCAGTTCGGATATGGCGTGTTAACGCACGAGTATCAACATCGCTAATCGCGACGATGCCATATTCGCGCAGCAACTGAGCTAGACTGCCGCGGGCGCGCCACGAGCTGTAATGTTCGCTGTAACTACGGACAATGAAACCGGCAACCTGGGGCTGGATCGACTCAGGATCGAAATCGTTGACACCAGTATTCCCAATGTGTGGCGCGGTCATCGTTACCAGTTGACCACAATACGAGGGATCGGTCAATATCTCTTGATAGCCGGTCATGCCGGTGTGAAAGACCACTTCGCCAACCCGCTCACCCGGCGCACCGAAGGAGCGACCGGGAAAGACCCGACCATCTTCTAGAACAAGTACTGCATCCATCGTTTGTTGAACTCTCATGGCGGGCACAGACCGATTGCTGTCGCCCTTCAAACTATTTTGTGTATTGTAACATAGAAGTCACTCTATCCGTTGCGCGACCACAGTGGTTATGCCAGGAGACGACCGGACAAGGAACATCTAGACACACTCTCAGAGCCTCGCTTACCCTTCACACCACAAGGTCTGGTATGATACAGCCCTATGCACATCGTCCAACTCTACAAAGACTATCCACCGATTCAGGGTGGCATTGAAAACCATCTCCGGTTATTGAGTGAAGGCCTGGCAAACCGCGGACACCGCGTAACGGTTGTCTTTGTCGCTCCCGGACGACATGGCTGGCAGATGGAACGGAATGGGGTTACGCTGATAGCCACGCCACGATTATTCACGCTGGCCCGCGCCCCCATCAGTCTACCGCTGCTCTGGCTGATACGACGTTTACAACCTGATCTGATCCATTTTCATCACCCGTATCCGTTCGGTGACCTGGCGTTGCTGGCACTCCCAACCCCACTGGTCGTCACGTATCACAGTGATATTGTGCGTCAACGGGTTTTGGGGCGACTTACTGCACCGATTGTCGAGCAGACGCTACGACGGGCGGCCCGCATTATCACCTCCAGCCCGGCGCTGGTGGATTCATCGCGTTGGCTCGCCCGTCATCGCGAACGGGTGCGCGTGGTGCCGTTTGGGATACCGCCTATGCCTTTACCAGACTCCCGCCTGGTGACAGCACTGCGACATCGTTTCCCTCGTCCAAATGCCTTATTTGTCGGGCGGTTGCGTTACTACAAAGGGGTTGATCGCCTGATTCGCGCTCTCACATTACTACCCTACGGTCACGCAATAATTGTTGGTGGTGATGCCACAGTACGCGGTATCGATCTGATCCGATTGGCTGCCGATGTGGGAGTGGCTGATCGAGTACACGTATTGGGCGCCGTCGATAACGCCACGTTGCGAGCACTATATGCGATTGCCGATGTCTTTGTGCTGCCCTCAGTGGCACGCAGTGAAGCCTTCGGCATTGTGCAGATTGAAGCCCAACAGGCCGGGCTACCGGTTATCTGTACTGAGCTGGGTACCGGCACGACATATGTGAATCTACACCGACGCACCGGCCTGGTCGTACCACCTGACAATCATGAGGCATTGGCACAGGCGCTCCACGATCTCTGGCAAAACCCAGATCGAGCACGAGCCTTCGGGTTAGCCGGACGTGAACGGGCAGCTACCGAGTTTAGCCTTGACCGGATGCTCAGCCGTATTGAAGCAGTCTATGCTGAAGCCCTGACGACAGCGACAGTGCTATAATGGCAATACAAACCTCCGTTCTGCATTACCTGGAGCAGTTCATGGAACGTTTTACCGCGTACATCGAGAGCCAGCGTTCACGTTTTCTTGCCGAACTGGCCGATATTATTCGTATTCCCTCAGTGGCGGCCCAAAATCGGGGCATTGAAGAAACCGCAACCTTCGTTGAGCAACGACTCCGCCGTCTGGGAGCCGAAACCCGCATCTTGCGCGCCGATGGTGGCAATCCACTTGTCTATGCGACCATCGGTCGTGGTACACGCACCCTCTTGATCTACGACCACTACGACGTACAACCAGCCGAACCGCTGGAGTTGTGGCAAAGCCCACCGTTTGAGCTGACCGAACGCAATGGAAAGCTGTACGGTCGTGGAGTTGCTGACAATAAAGGCAATCTTATGTTACGCATACAGGCCGTAGAGTCGTGGCTGGCAACCGAAGGCGAACTACCGATTCGCATCATCTTTGTCGTTGAGGGTGAAGAGGAGATCAGTTCGCGCACGTTACCGGCTGTTTGTCGTGAATACGCCGATCTCTTGCGGGCCGATGGTTGTCTGTGGGAGACGGGAGGAGTGGATTTGAGCGGACGCCCCATGGTCACTTGTGGCGCGAAAGGCATTCAATATGTCGAGTTAATTGCCCGTGGTGCCCGCTATGATCTCCATTCGTCGTATGCCACCTTCGTGCCAAACCCTGCCTGGCGTCTGACCTGGGCACTTAACACGTTGAAAGGCCCTGATGGTCGGGTCCGTATTCCTGGATTCTACGACCGGGTGCGACCACCATCCGACAATGATCTGGCAGCACTGGCATCCATTCCGGCTGACGACGACAATGAATTGTTAGCCAACCTTGGACTGAGCGATTTTCTCGATGGCGTGCGCGGGATTGAACGTTTGCGTCGTCATCTCTTTGAACCAACCTGCACTATTTGCGGTCTGGTGAGTGGCTATACCGGTGAGGGTAGCAAGACCGTCTTACCCAACGAAGCCCGTGCTAAGATTGACTTCCGGCTCGTACCCGATATGGAACCGGCCGAGGTTTTACAGCAGTTGCGGCAGCATTTAGATGCGGAAGGGTTCCAGGATATTGAGATTGTCGATCTGGGAGGTGAACATCCGGCCCGTGGCCCACTCGACGCGGCTATCGTCAGGGCTGCATTAGACTCGGCGCGTGAGGTGTACGGTAGCGAACCGATCCTCTACCCAACAATGGCCGGAACCGGCCCGATGTATCCACTGTGTACGGCGCTGGGCACGCCGGTTGCCAGTGGTGCCGGATGTGGTTACCACGGCTCACGTGTTCACTCACCGAATGAAAACATTCGCCTTGCCGATTACTGGCGGGCAATGCAGTGGATGGGTAGTCTCATACGACACTTTGCCGGGTAAACGACGTACCTGCCTGAACGCCAGCCGTTGGTCATCATCCTGGTGCTGAAGCATTCGTCTCAGGAATATACCATCTGAGGCGGGTTGGGAACCCGCCTCTCCTTCCATCACCGAAGCATTTACGGAGCACCCGGTGTCGTCACCCGAAGAGGGCCAAGCGTAGCCGTCGGTGTCGGCGGAAGCGGCGTCTCACATAGATACTCGGCGACGACCACTGCCCGCTCACGCTCTTGCACGACAATCTCGTGTTGTCCGGGACGTTCAGCGCCAATACGCAACACGATGCGGAATGTACCTGTCTGATCACTGGCTCCCCCCCCTACCGGTCGATCATCGAACAGCACCAGCAATGCAATGTGCGGTCGCGCTTTGCCGCTGAGTTCAACCAGATCGCCCGGCGCACAACGGAGCGCAGCCTGAGTTGTTGGCGTAGGACTGAAGTTCAGTGTCGGGGTTGCGGTTGGTAACAATGTTGGTGACGGTAATGACGTTTGGGTGGTTGATGTCGCAACTGGTGATCGAGTCAAGGTTGGGGTTGCAGTAGGCGATACAGATGTGACGGGTGATGTGCTCGTGCTGGTGGTAGTCAACGTTGGTGTTGCCGTCGCAGCGGGTGACTGGTTCGTCTGGCCCTGGCTACGAGCTGTTGCCGTTAGCGCTGTGGCAACGAGAGCTGTGCGCGTTTGGGCAGCAGCGGTTTTCGTGGGATTACAAATATCTGGATATGGTTCGCAATTAAACCCCGGTTCAACACATCCCGGATAGAGCGGTTGATCGTTGCAGCTCGGCTGGGCAAGCGAATTGCTATACGGCGCTGACAGCGATAACCAGATGGTAAAAGCTATCCCTATCGCAACAATGCTAAGTGGCCAGAAGTGGTGTGACCGTTTCATAGATGCATGTTTTGCCCTTTATCGCTGCGCCACGCGCTCAATCACCTGAGCAAACGTCTCAAAGCGCTGTGATCCGACAATGGTTTCGTTCCCAATCCGAAATACCGGTCGGGCGTAAATCCCTTCTGCGAGCGCTGCTGCATAGTCATCTTGCACTTGCGACCGGTACGTATGTGCATCCAGACAGGCTGTAAACGCATCAACCGGAATGTCTAACCCGGCAGCCAGTGCAATCACCGTCTCACGAGTATTGAAATATAGTTGATTATAACGCGCATAAATCTCACGACGCAATTCCCAAAAACGACCGTGATCGGCAGCACATTCACTGGCCTCAGCCAGCAATTGCGAGCGTTCACCCAATTGTAGCAGATGGCGATAGACGAGACGTACCTGGCCGGTAGCAACAAATGCTTCGATCAAACGCGGTTCAACA
>NZ_JPIM01000121.1 GCF_000735195.1 Chloroflexus sp. MS-G | reverse complement strand
ACCTAAAGGCAATCGCGTGAGGGGGCACCTGTCCTCAAGGGTGGGTCTCGATTGAGTGGCGGTTGTTAGCTGCATACCGGAGGAGACGGGCCGGAGGCGTGCGCACCGGCCCGTGCACCTAAGGGCAATCGTGTGGGTCGGGCATCGCTGTAGGGGTGTGAAATACGTTCATTGGCGAAAACGGCCAGAAAAGCCCAGCTTTACATATAATCTTGACAAACCCTGTAACTCAAATTACACTTTAGCTATCTACACACTCACATTCCCCTTTATATTGCGCAAATGTTAGGAGTTATCAGTGACAAGTGAGAATCAGCGTCTTCCCTCCCTGTTCAATCTGATCAGAGATACCCTCACGCCGGATACTCAACCATTTATGGCCAGTAAAGCGACGCTGGTCGATCTTAGTCACACCCTCGAGGATTGTATTCTGCGCAATCAATTACCTGCGGTGATCTTTACCGGTTTCCAGGAAAGCAGTCACTGGCGTAAAGAGACCCAACGCTACCTGGAATTGGCGAATATCGCTAGCACGATCTGTATTTTCGCCGGTGGTAAACCCCCGGTTCCAGAGGAGCGTCATATCGCAGTCACTCTTGCTGCCGATGATCCGTTGCGTCAAGAGTGGTTTCTGCTCGTGTTGACCGAATGGTTTTGTGCGGTGTTGTGTGGCCTCGACAACCAGATTCCAGTCGAAAATGAAGCCGATCGTAGCTTTGCTACCCTGCTTACCTTTCAACCCGAGGTTGTCTCGAACGTGCTCGATGCACTCATTCCGGTTGTTGAACGTTATCGGCCTGATCGGGCGGCTGAATTGGCGCATGCTCGCACCCAATTTCCCCCTCGTGCTCCGATAGGACCGTACCTTACTCAAATCGTCTCCGAGATAGTCTCCCACATGCAGCGACGTTACGACCAACAACGGCAATTGGTCGCTGAAGTACAGGCTCTTGCCGAACGTCAGGGTGCGCTCGAAGAGACCATCGCTCAGCTCGGAGCACCGGTTGTCCCACTGTTTGAAGGTGTGTTGTTGCTTCCGCTCATTGGGAGCATCGACTCTCGCCGTTCCCAATACATTATGGAACATCTGTTATCGGGTATTGCCGAACACATGGCCGACGTGGTTATTATCGATATTACCGGTGTGCCAATGGTTGATACGGCGGTAGCCAATCATCTGCTACAGACGGTTCGCGCTGCACGGTTGCTGGGTGCGCAAATTATTATTACCGGTATTCGGGCCGCTATTGCGCAAACAATGATTGGACTTGGTATCGATCTCGGTGACGTTCGTAGTCGGGGGACGCTGCGCGAAGGCATTATTACTGCACTTGAGATACTTGGTATGGAGATACGTCCACGGCGTTAACCGACCTGCCTGATTACAACAAGAGGTGTCCGTCCTCTCAGGGAGTACGTCGGCGATTGCTTGTAATAGTACGGCATATCTCGGATTTCCCCCTGTGATGTCAACTGTACTACAATTTGGCATCTCTACAACAAAACAAGAGGACAACGCTGTAAAGGTTTTTGAAGGTTTCATCCGACCTAGCGCAAGATTCGCGTGGAAGGCAGTGCATGTTGTAGACGCGGTTGACCTTCACTTTAGCCATCCTTTCCACTCCTGATTTCTCACACACTTAGCTGAACGCGCAGGTCAGGCGCCATCGTCAGCGAACGGGTGATATTCGTCGGTGTTGATCCATCGTTGAACAAGCCGACAACGCCGAAAAGCTCTGCATTGCTGTCGCTCGCGATCGCAAGAGGTACCGTCTCTGGTATAATCGCTCTAAATGTATTTGTTATACCGACGTTTACACAAACTATGCATGTAGACAGGAGCGATCATGTCAGCCAGGATGGAATATCGCTTTGCCCGTCGGCTTGCTTCGCTTGAGGCTTCGGCTACGGCGGCAATGACAGCGCGTGTTGCCCAAATGCGGGCGGCCGGCATTAAGGTGATCTCGTTTAGTGTTGGTGAACCAGACTTCGACACCCCCGAGCCGATCAAGCAGGCTGCAATTGCCGGTATTCATGCCAACCATACGCACTATACGCCTACCGGTGGTACGATTGAGTTGCGTAAGGCGATTGCTGCCCGTGTTAGTGCCGATCAAGGGCTGAGCTACGGAATTGGTCAGGTGACGGTGACGACCGGTGCGAAAGAGGCCCTCTACCTTGCGTTTCAGGCGCTCTGCGATGAGGGTGATGAAGCGGTTATTCCTGCACCATACTGGGTAAGTTATGTGGAACAGGCGAAGCTGGCCGGTGCGACCCCCGTGACGCCTCAGACAACTGAACAGACCGGTTTTAAGCTGACTCCTGATCAATTGCGTGCCAGCTTGAGCGAACGAACGCGGATTGTGGTACTCAATTCGCCTTCAAATCCGACCGGTGCGGTGTACAGCGCCGAAGAGCTGGCTGCATTGGCGGCAGTGTTGCGCGATCATCCGGCGATTATCATTACCGATGAGATTTATGATGCGATTTCGTATGTGCCTTACGCACGTCTGTTACGTATAGCCCCTGATCTCGCCGAACGCACGTTGGTCGTTAATGGTGCAGCCAAAGCGTATGCAATGACCGGCTGGCGTGTTGGCTATGTTGCCGGTCCACAACCGATTATCGAGGCGATCAAGGCAATTCAGAGTCACACTAGTACCCACACCTCTAGCATCTCGCAAGATGCAGCCCTGGCCGCCTACACGCCCAATCCGGCTATCGAAGCTACGGTTGCCGCAATGACGGCTGAGTTCCGGCGGCGTCGCGATCTGATCCTCAGTCTCCTGGCTGACATTCCCGGTATTACCTGCACGGTTCCCGATGGTGCGTTCTACGTTTTCCCCAACGTGAGTGCGCTGCTCAACCGACCACTGCGCAACGGGAAGGTCTGCACTACCAGCGACGAGCTGAATCTCTATCTGCTCGAAGAGGCGCATATTGCCTGTGTGGCCGGTGAAGCCTTTGGTGCGCCCGGTTATCTACGCTTGTCGTATGCGACTGGCAGTGATGAGATTCGAGTTGGTATGCAGCGATTCCGCGATGCCGTACTCGGCGGCGATCGTGCCTGATGGCAACAGATGGGCGGCTCGGCCAACCGGAGCCGCCCTTGCGAACTGTTATGACCATTGATCATCACGCTGATCATACCCTTCCTGACCCGGCTATGCTCGCCGGTCGACGCATTATCGTGGTTGGTGACATTACACTCGACGAATATCTGTACGGTCGAGCGACCCGGCTTTCCCGCGAGGCGCCGGTTCCAGTGCTCGAATTTCTGCGCCGTGAGACGATTCTTGGTGGAGCTGCCAATCCGGCACGTAACATCGTTGCCCTCGGCTCGCAGGCCAGTTTAGTGGCGATTGTTGGCGATGATGCAGAAGGAGAGCATTTGCGCACCCTGCTGCGGGCGGCTGGGGTTGATGATCGAGGGGTGATTACGCTGCCTCAGCGGACTACGACTCGTAAAACTCGTATTCTAGCCGATGCTGCGCCACGCTTACCCCAACAGATCGCTCGGCTCGATTACCTCGACCGGCGTCCTTTATCATCAGATTCCGAAGCGCTGATTATCGCAGCGTTGGCCGATCACCTGCCTGATGCCGATGCCGTTATCTGTTCCGATTATCAGCTCGGTTTGCTTACCCCGCGCGTCGTAGAGGCAATTCGTACTCTGTGTCAGCAGCATGGTGTTCTGTTTGCCGTTGACGCGCAGGGGAATTCACATTATTACCATCACGCCGACCTCTTTCGCTGTAACGATGCCGAAGCTGCTGCGGCATTAGGCACATCACTGACAGATGAAGGAGCGCTGGCAGTCGGGGTGATTCGTCTCTACCAAGAACTGGCTGCCCGGCTGGTTATTGTGACGCGGGGGCCAGCAGGATTAGTGCTTGTCGGCGATGATGAGCCATGTCAACACATCCCTGCCTACCACGTGAGCGAAGTCTTTGATACGACCGGTGCCGGTGATACCTTCATTGCAGTTGCAACGCTGGCGCTTGCTGCCGGTTGTCGCGGTCGTACTGCGGCGGCGCTGGCTAATATTGCGGCGGCGCTGGTAGTGCGCCGTTTGGGGAATGCGGTTGTCACGCCCGAAGAGTTGCGTGCTGCCATTATGACCGATAATCGTTCTGGTATTCCGCGGTAGGTGTGGGAAGGTTCCTTTTCGGGTTCGGGGTAAAGTGAGAGGAAAGGAAGCGTTCTCATCCCGAGCCGATCTTACGCGGATGCCTGTAACGCTGGCATGCTTTGGCCATCTTGCCGATAATGTCTGGCGCTGAGCAGGCTGGTGTTCTCCCCCGCGCTCCTCGCGAGCGAGGGCCTGGGGGATGAATATAGAGTACTGATACGTCAGACGATGGCTTCTGGCTATGCCCTGCAAAGAGCAGGATAGCGAATCATATGCCCCCGCACGGAATAGGGATCGCTGAAGCACGAGGTGACGTTCGTTGGTTTCGCTCTGCTGTTGAACCGTTCGGTTATTGAACGCAACCCGAAGCTGAGAACGCCGAAAAGCCCCCGCTCTTAGTTAATCGTATTGAGTCGTTTAAATGCGCTGATCGCCTCGTCTTCAGTTTGATAAATCTCGGCGTACTGAGCAAGACCTACCATGCGAAAGATTTTTTGGAAGTGCGGCGATAACCCGCTCACTGCTAAACGCTGCCCGTTCTGATTAACTTCTGTCACGATGCCGATCAGGATGGCAATACCGGCGCTGTTGATATAATCGTTTTGGCGAAAATTGAAAAGAATGTAGCGAGCACCTTTGTCTGTTACCTGGCGATACGCATTATTGATCTTCTCTTCAGCAAATGTCGTCACATCACCTATTAAATCAATGACGGCGACGCCATCACGGTGGCGGATGTTCACAGTTAACTCGTCTTCCAACATGGAGCGCTCCTTATTTAGCAAGTCTTTCAGTAAGCTCAGGACGTATGGATCCCTGAACGAGGATCACGATAAAAGACGAGACGGATACAAGTTCCGAACGTTGGGTCAGCGGCGATGCTCACTTCATCTGATAGCGCGACGATCAACTTAAGACCTAGGCCACGGCGTGAAGGGTAGGGCATTGAGCACCATTCTACCGGTTTTCCGGGCAATGTCGGTGGCAATTCTCCTTCATCACAAACTGCAATAACCAGCGATTGCTCGTCAACAGTACAGCAGACCCGAACTCTGCGATGCGGATCGGAGCCGTTACCATGTTCAATCGCGTTTGTACATGCCTCGCACAATACCGTCTTGACATCTTCGATTCGGTCAGGTGGTAGCCCATACCGTTGCGCGAAAGAGGCCACCGCATCACGCACAACAACTTCGTAGCCAAGAACGCTGGGAATGATAAGCTGCATAGCTGCCTGGCCTATGGTTTGATAACCGGTGGTCGTTCAAGATGTACAACCATCCGAACCTGATTGCCACTACCTGGGGCAAAAGAAAACTCGACTTCGTCCATTAATTCACGGATCAGCCATATTCCCCATCCCCCTTTATCTGCCCGCTGAAACGCATCGGTAATGCGTGGTTGCAAGAAAGTTTGAGCTGGATCGAGTACCTTTCGTCCTTGATCGGCTACACTAATGATGAGTTCATCGGTTCGTATTGTCAGGACGACCACTACCTTCATTGCCGCGTCGGCCTGATTGCCGTGTTCGATGGCATTGGTTACTGCCTCACCGATGGCCGTGCGTAACGCATCGATTCGCTCAGGGGTGAAGCCCATGCGCCTTGCCAGTGAAGCCGCAGTATCCATCGCAATTCGCTCGTACCCCAACCGACTCGGCAGGCGCATTTCGATGATCTGTTCTGTCGCGCCATCTGCCTCGCTCATGCTTTCCATCCTGTTTGATGGATGAATGCCGATAATATCAAAGCCATAGCTGTATGATAGCATAGGCTCAGGTACATATGTTACCAGTTTCCTGTCCGGTTGTGCAAGTTCAGGTAATCAGGGCTAGGGCTTTTCAGAGTTCTCAGACCATGATCAAACACCTAGGCTTTTGATGAGGCTCGACATGGCAACGCTAAAATGGTGCGAGGAACGCTGGCGGGCAACGCATACGGCTCCATGCCGGTTGCAGTGCCGGTGCTGCGGAGTACGGTTGGCGGCCCTCACCTTCCCCTCGGCCCCCTTCCGCTCCGCCACGAGGAGAGGAAGGGGGAAGGTGAGGTGGTTGGAGTGAAAGCACATTGACCTCCCCAAGGGGGTGACCGCAGACGTTAGTCGGAACGGGTATCTGCGCGCTCTGCACGTGCTGCGCACAGGCTGGGCAGCCGTCGCTTCTGCTCTCCCTCCTTTACCCTCTCACCTCAGCGCTGCTGGGCAGGGTGAAAATGTTGAAAAACCGAAAGCCAGGCAGTGTGCAGCGTCGCTGCACCCCTCCTATCCGCTCATCTACAGCGGAATATTGCCATGTTTCCGTGCTGGCAGGCTCTGGCGTTTCGTGCGGGCCAGGCGCAGGGCACGGATCAGAGCGGGTCGTGTTTCGCGTGGCTCGATCACAGCATCAATGTATCCACGTTCGGCGGCTACATACGGGTTCGCAAAGCGATTTTGATAGTCTTCGACCAGTTCAGCCAGGCGGGTTGTCGGATCATCGGCCTCGGCCAGCTCTTTGCGGAAGATGATCCGGACTGCCGCATCAACCCCCATTACAGCGATTTCAGCGGTGGGCCAGGCGAAGTTAAAATCAGCTCGAATATGTTTACTTGCCATCACGTCGTAGGCACCACCATACGCCTTGCGGGTAATGACTGTTAATTTCGGCACGGTTGCTTCACAATAGGCGTAGAGGAGCTTTGCGCCATGGCGAATGATACCACCGTATTCTTGCTGCGTCCCTGGTAAGAAGCCTGGTACATCAACAAATGTAATCAGGGGAATATTAAACGCATCACAGAAACGCACAAAGCGGGCCGCTTTCACCGAACTGTCGATGTCGAGGGTTCCTGCCATTTGTAACGGTTGGTTCCCAACAACCCCCACGACATGACCATCAAGACGGGCAAAACCGATCACAATGTTTTGCGCCCAGGCCGGTTGCACCTCGAAGAAGAACCCATCATCAACGACCGACTCGATAACTTTGATCATATCGTAGGCTTTGCGTGGATTGTCGGGGATAATACTCTGAAGGTCTTCGTCCATCCGCTCCGGATCGTCAGTTGGCGGCTGGTAGGGCGGGTCTTCCATGTTGTTAGAGGGTAGGAAGGAAAGCAGAGTCCGTAACTGATCGAAACATTCATCTTCACTATCAGCCGCGAAATGGGCTACCCCGCTACGGGTATTGTGGGTCATTGCCCCACCCAATTCTTCAAAGCCAACTTCTTCTCCGGTGACCGTCTTGATAACATCCGGCCCGGTGATAAACATTTGACTAATATTTTTGACCATAAAGATAAAATCGGTCATGGCCGGTGAATAGACAGCACCGCCGGCACATGGGCCAGCGATAATCGAGAGTTGGGGGATCACGCCGCTGCTAAGCACATTCCGGTAGAATATCTCAGCATACCCGCCAAGGCTGACCACACCTTCCTGGATGCGCGCACCACCGCTATCATTAATCCCGATGCACGGGACACCCATTCGTAAAGCCAGGTCCATCACTTTGCAGATTTTTTCGGCGAAGACTTCACCCAGTGAACCACCGAAGACGGTAAAATCCTGCGCAAAGATACAGACGGGTCGGCCATCAATAGTGCCATGACCGGTGATCACCCCATCGCCGAGTGGTTTGCGCCGATCCATACCGAACGCCGTAGTACGATGCACGGCAAACGCATCCAGTTCAACAAACGAGCCGGGATCGAGGAGACGATCAATGCGTTCACGGGCGGTTAATTTTCCCCGCTCGTGTTGACGAGCGATTGCCACCGGGTCTTGATTGCGCGCTCGTTCACGTCGTTCACGGAGGGCGGCGATCTTCTCTGCTGTCGTTTGAGCCATAGCATTCCTCACTTCTACTGTCGGTAATGACGATCAACATCAGGTTCAGATGTCTTAACCGCGATAGCGAATCATTCTTTCCTGCCAGAGTACGGTAAACAGAAACAGCGGTACTGCATCGATGATCCGTCGCCAGCGCGTTGGTTGCATTACCAGGCGGAATACCCATTCCAATCCGAGCTGGCGTATGAAACGTGGTGCACGCGGTACCTTACCGGCCAGGTAATCGAATGTCCCGCCGACACCGATAGCGAGCGGGACCTGTAAGAAAGGCTGGTTGCGGGCAATCCATAGTTCCTGGCGCGGATGCCCATACGCTACCAGCAGAATGTGGGGATGCGCCAGCGCAATTATCTGGCGTTGCTGTTCATCGTGTTCTGGTGCAGGTGAGCCTGAGTAACAACCGGCGATACACAATGTCGGCCAGCGTTTCACTAAAGCGGCTGCGGCTGCCTCGGCTACGCCCGGCGCCGCACCCAGCAGAAAGATGCGATACCCTCGCATAGCCGCCAGTTGTGCCAGACCTAGTGTCAACTCTACGCCTGTCACCCGCCCACGCAATGGTGTACCCAGCCAGCGTGCAGCAAGCAGTATACCAAACCCGTCTGGCGTGTTCAGATCGGCAGCCTGCAAGACTGCCCGAAAGGATGGATTACGCCGGGCCTCCATAATGAACTCAGGATTAACCGTGCAGATCTGATGCCATGCACCGTCGTTGATCATGGCATCTGCCCGCTCTAGCGCCTCTTGCTCGGTGATGTCATCAATAGGTATACCCAGTATCTTGATCCGGTTCTTTTCCATCACCAACACCTGTACCTGCTCTGACCGATGTTGCTGCTTTCCATCATACCGCATTCGGCTACAAAGGCAGGTAGCAGCAGGTTTGCGTCATCACAAATCGAATCCACCTGACACGTCGTACATGCATGTATAATGTTGCTCATACCAGTAGCTATTCGTATCAGGAATAACCACATGAATGCAGAACTTCTACTCATTATCTTCATGCTCGTTCTCTGTCTTCTCTCGCTAGTTACTACTGGTCTGATCGCATTTAGTTTTGTTCAGAGTATCAATCATTTTCGGGAAGTAATGGTCAATGGAATACCAACGACTGCCAATGTTGTACGTAAATATGCGCGCAATCGGATTGTGTTTGAATACCGGGACATAACAGGTCGTCTGCACCGTAAAGATCGGATCGTCCTTCGCTCAGAATATCATCGCTTTCAGCCAGGAGATAGCATCGACGTTGTGTATTCAGCACAGCGACCACATATTGTCTTTTTCAAAGAATTGATTGATAGATCACGAGCCGCACAGCAGGCAGGTGAGCAGTCTAATCTTGACTCGTCTAAACAGTGAGTGGTGATTTGCACGCTTTCTTTCAATCTTGCGCTGTTTGTGTGTAGAGGTTGGTAAACAACGTATCGCTTTAGCACGCCGTTGAAGAGTTCACAACGGTTACCTATCACTCATAGCATCCGGTACTCGGCCGGTACGCGCATATTCTTGCACCGCCAGATATATTGCGCGAGGTGTTCCATCGGGGTCAACAAAGTTCCAGGCGTCAGGATACGAGCGGGTTAGAAATGGGGTACTAAATTGCCAGAGCACCGTTGCCTCTAGCCAGGGGTAGTGCCGTGATTGCTCGTAAGTGGCGATTGTCCACCGCAGACGGTCGGCAGGTCGCACGGCCCCAATCCAGCGCGGGTGGTCGTTGTATCCGCCTTCGGTGATGATGATACGCTTGTCACTCCCACCCAGCCGGTCGAGCAGCTCGCGAACCAGCTCGATACGTCGGAAATTGACGCGATCATGCGTCGGTTCGGCGTCAGGCGGTTCGCGACCGCCGTAGGCATGGACTGCCCACATATCGAAGAAGGGGAATGCTCCGGCATCAGCAAGCGAAGCCAGAAATTGCATGTCGTCCATGCGCAGCGCACCACCGTCAAGGCTAGGACCAGGAGAGAGTGCACCCGCGATGACAATGGTCTGGGGCGCTACCGCTTTAATCGCCGGGTATGTCTGCTTAAGTAGGTCGGTATACGCACCAGGGTCAGGTGGGCGTTCACCCCACTCGAAACGTAAATTTGGCTCGTTCCAGATCACAATATGACGCACACCAAGCGGCGCATAGCGCTCGGCAAAAGCAGCAGCAAAATGGGCAAAATCGGCAAAGTGTTCGCGGTCAAGGTAACGGTCGGTTGTGTCAGGCGGACGCGCCCAGGCTGGCACAATGTCGAGGCGGGCTACGACATTGAGACCTTGTGCTCTGGCGTGGGCGATCACCATATCGGCGCCCGTCCAGTCAAAACCGTAGCGTGAGCGAGGTTGAATGTAGGCCCAGGGAAAGAGTTCGACAATCCAGGATGCACCCATTTCGTTAACCTGGGCAAGAGTACGATGAATGTACGATTCGTCGCCAATGCCGGTGAGCCGGGTGTGTACACCGATCAGGGGATTGGTGGTTGTAACCGAACGGGGCGGCGGCAGATTGAGTGGACGGGGCAACCGGGGGACAAAGAATTGCCCGCTCATAATCAATAAGAGTAAGAGCGCAAGCGCAGTATGTCGTACCATAAACTTGTTTGTAGGGTAAGAGCATGGTGTTGCTGATCATTTTGATTGTATCACATTCTATCGGTTAACGAGTATTTGCGTATCTGAACACAGGGCTTTTCACAGCTTTCAGATACCGTTCACCTGGGAGTGCGGGCCTGCGGCCCGCGTTCTATAGTGGATGGCCGAAACCTGCCCCGACTAATGCGGTGCAGGCATAATCGGCAGAACGCTGGGAACGACGCCACAGACAGTCAGTCGTTAGCACGGGAACATGCAGGCCGCCTCTCCCTTCTTGTGCAAGAACTGTTCATTTGCCTTGCGCAGAGCTGCTAACCGTGCTATAACCATATAGGTTGTTCATTTTTGCACATTGAATACTGGGAAGACAGCACTATGCGGATCGTGATAGCAGGAGCCGGTCCAGCCGGCATGGTGGTTGCTCGCACAATGGTCGAACGCGGGCACGACGTTATTGTGTTAGAAAAGCGTGATGTGCCAGGTGGGAAAGTATCGGCGTGGCAGGATGCCGATGGCGATTGGATCGAGAGTGGCCTCCATGTCTTTTTTGGCGCTTACCACAACCTTCTGGCCTTTCTAGATCGGTACGGTCTTGGTGATACCTTCAACTGGAAGCCCGCCGAGATGATCTTCGTTTCCGAACGCCACGGGTTGGCGCCCATTCGGTTTGTCCCCTGGCTGCCGACACCCTTTAACGGGCTGGCCGGCGTATTGGCCTTCAAGCCATTGTCATTGGGTGACAAGCTGCGGATGGGGCTTGGGTTGCTACGGGTGATCTTTGGTGACCAGAAGTATGTCGATGAGCAAGATCACGAAACCTACGCCGCCTGGCATCTGCGCCATGGAATGGGGCAGCGTTCGCTTGATGAAGTAATGCACACGATGGCCCTAGCACTCAACTTCCAGCGTGCCGATCGGGTTTCGGCAAAGTTACCGCTCACCGCAATGCTGCACTTTGCCCACGAGAAGGAAGCGCCGCGGATGGCGTTGGTAAAGGGTTCACCCGATACCAACATCTGGCGCCCGCTCATTGCTCAGATTGAACGGCTGGGCGGTCGCGTAGAGTTGAACGCACGCGTAGTGGCAATTGAATACGATCAGGAAACCAATCAGGTGACCGGCTTTCGGCTGGCGGATGGACGTTTAGTAACTGGCGATGTGTATGTGTCGGCGATGCCGGTCCATAATCTGCGCAAGGTGATTCCACCTGCGTTGCGTGAACTGCCTTACTTTGCGAATCTGAGCCATCTAAAAGGTTCACCGGTTATTACGATGCAGCTCTTCTTTGATCGCCGGATTGCTGGGGTTGACAATCTTCTCTTCAGTGCCGGAACCCATCTGAGTGTTTATGCCGATATGGCGATGGTTGCCCCAGAGTACCACAAAGGTGAACGGAGTATTATGCAGTTTGTGGTTGCGCCGGCAGCCGAGCTGATCAATCTGCCCGACGATGAATTGGTGCAGTTTGTGATGAGTGAATTTGTTCGCCTCCATCCGAATGCGCGCGAAGCGAAATTGCTGAAGCACACGATTGTACGCATCCCTAATTCAGTGTACCAGGCGTTGCCGGGAGTCGATCAATATCGCCCCGATCAGGCAACACCGGTACGCAACTTCTTCCTGGCCGGTGATTACACTCGTCAGCATTTTCTGGCCTCTATCGAGGGGGCAGTGATTAGTGCTAATCGCTGTGTCGAGCGGATCACTGAAGCTCAGGCCCGTGGCGATCTCGTTTTGCAGCCGTATTTTGTGGCAGCAGCCGATTGAGACATCCCGTATACTGATGGTAGCGACGCTAACCATCTCTCTCTGCCAGAGAGATGGTTAGGGAAAAGAAGTATCTAGTCATTTGCTGAAGGGCTACCATGCTCGCTATCGATTCACTGTTGAATGAGCATTACCGGATTACGGTTGCACTCGCTGCGTATCCTGATGCCGAGTTATACCGAGCCATTGATCAGCGTTTTTCTCTGCGAGTGCTGATTAGTGCGTTGCCGCAACCTGATCGGACTGCACTTGAGGATGTTTTACGTCTGGCCCGTGAATTGGCGCAAATCCAGATGCCGGGATTTCTGGCGCTGCGCGACTATTTTGTGATTGACCAGGTGTGCTACCTGGTTGCCGACGATCCTGGCGGTACAGATTTGGAACGCTTCGCCCGTGAGCGGGGATCACCGCTCCCTGAGAGCGAGACGCTGGCAATTGTAGAACGCTTACTTCTCGTTGTTGAGCGTTTGCATCAGCATCAACCACCGCTCTTGCTAGGTGATCTGCGAACGTGTGACCTCTGGTCTTCACCAGAGGGTAGTCTGAATCTGGCGCCGTTTACCTGTGTACGCCACATTGGCACTGAAGTAACACCCTACCGAGCACCTGAGCTGTACGATCATTCGGTGGAACCGAGTCAGGTGAGTGATATTTACGCAATTGGTGCAGTACTCTATCACCTGCTCACCG
>NZ_JPIM01000120.1 GCF_000735195.1 Chloroflexus sp. MS-G | reverse complement strand
CCGAGGCGGAAGCGCTGGCACGTGCAGCAGCGGAACAGGCGCAGCGGGAAGCGGCCGTACGGGCCGAGGCAGAAGCACAGGCCCGGCGGGAAGCAGCCGCACGGGCCGAGGCGGAAGCGCTGGCGCGAGCGGCAGCAGAACAAGCGCAACGGGAAGCAGCCGCACGAGCGGAGCTTGCAGCCCGTCTGCGTGAGCTAGAGGCCGAGTTGCGGCGGTTGCGTGGATGAGAAGAAGCAGGTGTATTGCAAACTCCACTATCATCTGTGGTAAGTACAGTGAAGATACCCCTATCGTAATGGGCGATAGGGGTTTTCATCATTTCTGATTTTCGGCTGCTTATGATACGCTGACGAATGTCCGTTTGCCTGCCATCTCCACACGTTATGGTGTACGAGTACCTCAAGACTCACAAGTATTTCTCCGAGGTAGGTTGGGAACCCGCTGTATCACGTGCCGAAAGGAGCTATCGACTATTTATTCGTCGAAGACTGCCCATACTCACCAACCACCGTCTGCCAGGCCGCAGGTGTATCAACATCGGTCACTACTGCCGGATCGTCAACGTCTAGCCAGCAAATCTGATCGCTATAGCGCTCTAATACAGTGCGGGCGCCGCTGTCGCCGCTCAACTGATAGAGTTCATTGAATAGAGGAGCAGCGATAATTACCGGATTGCCACGCTGACCACGATAGCGTGGGATCACAGCCAGTACGTCAGGTCGAGATTGATAGGCGTTGATCAATTGTCGCATCAGTCGGGCAGTCACTAGCGGCTGATCAACAAGTAATATCATCGCCGCATCAGCAGTGGCGGGTAATGCGCGGAGGCCTGTTGCCAGTGAAGTACTTAAGCCTGCTGCAAAGTCTGGATTAGGAACGATGGTAATGGGGAGATCGCGGAGAGCAGCACGAACAGCATCTTCGGCTGCCCCAACAACAACCACCAGTCCGGTGAGCGGAACGGCGAGCGCTTCTGCGGCGATGTGAGCGACGAGCGGCTGTCCACGCCAGGAGAGAAGTTGTTTGGGTTGCCCCATCCGTACCGATTGACCAGCAGCCAACAAGAGACCGTAGATGTTCATCGCCAGACCTCGCGCAACACGTTGATGAGCACCGCATCCTCGGCAGGAAAGACACTGCGTAGATCGCACAGCACCTGCTCATCAACAATTCGGGCTACAACCGGAGGATCGGCCATACGCAAGCGATGAGCAAGTGCAGTAGCATTTTCAGTTGCAGGTGTAAGCAGAACACCTGCACTCGGTTGAGTGACTCCCGGTAACGAACCTCCTCCTACGGCACTGGCACAATCGGTAGCACGTGCCGGAATACCGACTGCGCTCAGCGCAGCAGCGATGACTTGCGCTCGTGCTAGCAGATCGCTTACTGGCGTACTAATCAGCTTCCAGACCGGAATCTCTTGTAGGGCTGTCCCACGCAGATAACTGTACAGTGTCGCCGCCAGGCCGGCAATGGTACTCTTATCGACCCGTAACGCACGGGCTAACGGATGGCGACGCAATTGCCCGATCAGATCGCGGCGTCCGACGATGATTCCGGCTTGTGGTCCACCGAGCAACTTATCACCGGAAAAGGTCACCAGATCGGCACCGGCAGCAACGCTCTCCTGTACCATCGGTTCGGGTGGTAGCCCAAACTGGCGCGTATCAATGAGCGTGCCACTACCTAAATCGTCGAGTAACGGCAAGCTATGCTGATGCGCGACGGTAGCCAGTTCGGCCAGGGATGGTTCATAGACAAAACCGATCAGGCGAAAATTGCTGGCGTGGACGCGCAAGATCAGAGCGGTACGTTCACTGATCGCAGCCACATAATCACGAGTGTAAGTACGATTGGTGGTGCCAACCTCAACCAGCGTTGCTCCACTGGCGCGTAAGACATCAGGGATACGGAACCCACCACCAATCTCTACCGCTTGCCCGCGTGAGACGATCACTTCACGACCAGCAGCCAGTGCAATCAGTGCCAGGTACACTGCGGCAGCGTTGTTGTTAACAACTAATGCCGACTCAGCTCCTGTCAACTGCGTTAGCAACGACTCCAGATGAACGTGGCGTGAACCTCGTTCACCCTGAGTAAGATCATACTCAAGGTTACTATAACCGGCGCCGATTGACTGCATTGCCGCCCGTGCAGCTTCGCTCAGTGGTGCACGCCCCAGATTAGTTTGAATAACCACGCCGGTAGCATTGATTAGTGGCCGCAGGCTTGGGGCAAAACTGGCCTTCAGGTGCGCATGAACTGCTGCTACCAATGCCGATACCTCTGGTGGTGGATGACCATTGCTGATCGCCGTGCGCGCCTCGGCCAATACCACCCGCGCCGCATCGCGGATTAATTCGTGCGGTAGCTCCGGCCAATCGGGCTGGACAGCACGGATCAACGTATCAACACTTGGCAACGAGCGAAATGACATCGTTCTCACCCCAAACCATCACGACTCGGCTGGGTTAGCTCAAACGCCTTACGCAGCACTTGCTCATAGGCGGGTGTCAGTTCACGTTTGCGACGTGCCATGACGATTCGCGCCACACTAATCATCGTATCAATTCGATACTCACGAAACACCTCGCCGCCCCAGGTAAAGTGAGGCACATTTTTGGGGGCGCTGTGCATTCCAAAGACATTGGAACCGGTACCGATCATGGTCCCACCGGTGAGATGAAGACCGATACCTAATTTCACGTGATCGGCCAGGAAACAACCTAACTTCAGAATACCGGTGTCAATTTGTCCAATACCTTCAAGCATTACTCGTACCGAACCGTAATTGTTTTTTAGATCGGAATTAGTTGTCATTGCACCGATATTTACCCATTCGCCGAGCCAGCTATGACCCAGGAATCCATCGTGATGTTTGTTTGAGTAGCCGTGAATAATCGACGCCTCGACCTCACCACCGACCCGGCAGACCGGCCCGATACAACTTTCTGCACGAATGCGGGCACTGGCGATGATTGTGCCGGGACCGATATAGGCGGGTCCCTGGATGTAACTAAACGGTTCGATGTGAGCCGCTTCGATAAAGATCGGCCCATCACGGCTATCAAACACCACTGGCCCAATCAGTTGCGCTGCCGGGTCAACGTAGACGCGCTTGCCGTGCGTAATGATATGAGGAGTGTCGGCAGAGAAGAGTGGGAGACGACGGGCTAGCAACGGTTCGTCGCGAATTAACTGCTCACCAGCCTCAGTGATGAGGTCCCATGGATACCTCAAGAGTGCTGCTGGGGGCTGTAGTTCAACTACACGCGCAAAACGTAGCAACTCGTCGCGGGCAGCTTCTGCCTGCTGCTCACGAAGATAATAGATGATCGCACTGGCAAGCGCCGGAGATACTCGTGCCCCGAGCAGAGTCTCGCCGACGATATAAGCGGTGTTAATTGGTTCACAAGCGAGGGATGTCAACCATTCAAGGTTGAGTGCCCGCCCGTTCACCAACAAAATGGGATCACTGCTCGCTAACAATGAGGCTAACCCGCCAGATGGCCCGAAGTATGCCATCAGATGGGGTCGCATCAATCCGTAGGCCGGTCGGCCAAGGATTGCCATGACACGCTCACGGTTCGAGAAGGCTCCACAACGTAGTTCAAAGACCGGACGCGCCTGAACTAACGTCGCAAAGTGGCGCCAGAGTTCATCTTCAAACAGGATGACGGTCATACCGTTTTGACTATTGCCCACATGCAGGGTTGCTGTTCGATCAAAAGCATAGCACAGATTACGCGCTTCGCAACTGGGGCTAAGGAAAGCAGATGAGTTCGATTGGTCTGAGTTGTCATCAATTTGTAATCCACCGTATCCCAAAAGTTATCCACATTTTCGTACAAGTTATCCACATTACGACAGGAGATCGTGGAGATGTTGGGGATAACTTGTTGACCCGCACCTGAAACACACCTTTACGCGAGTGCTACAATACCTCTCAAAGAGCGTCCATGCGAATGTTGATCGTCACTAATCTCTGAACTGATGCGTGAAGAGGGCTAACGATCATACGTGTGAAATCTGCACCAACATTCAGCTACACACTGACGACCACCAGCGGAGAAGTTTTATGACCACGACCCTTGTTCGCGGCTGCTGCCCCCATGATTGCCCTGATACTTGTGCCACCATTACTGAAGTACGCGATGGACGTGCGGTTGCGTTTTATGCCAACCCCGAACATCCGATTACGCAAGGATGGCTCTGTGCGAAAGTACGGCCATACCTCGAACGAGTGTACAGCCCGGACCGTTTACTGTACCCGCTTCGTCGTACCGGTACGAAAGGTAGTGGATCGTGGAAACGGATTGACTGGGAAGAGGCTATCGCGACGATTAGCGAACGATGGAAGGCCATTATTGCCGAATATGGAGCTGCGGCCATTCTCCCCTATTCGTACAGTGGTACACTGGGGTTACTACAAACCGCGATTGTTGATGCGCGACTCTGGAATCGGATGGGCGCCAGCGCTCTTGATCGCACTATCTGCTGTGCTGCAGCGCACGCTGCTGTTTATGCCACACTCGGCGCACGGTACAGCCCGGATTACGATGATCTCTTGCACAGCCGATTGATCATTCTTTGGGGGCACAATCCGGCCAGCTCTGGCCCCCATGCGATGCCGTTTATCCGCCAGGCGCAACGATCTGGGGCTTATGTGGTCGTGATCGATCCACGACGAACTGCTACTGCCCGCTCGGCCGATTTGCACCTGCCGATCAATCCGGCGACGGATGGCGCGTTAGCGCTTGGGATGATGCACGTTATTTTTGCCGAGCATTTGCACGATGAACCATGGCTTGAAGCACACACGGTAGGGTGGCGTGACCTACGAGCACGGGCGGCTGAGTATGATCCTGAACGAGTCGCCGCCATTACCGGCTTATCGGCGCAAATCATCATCGAGCTGGCGCGTCGCTATGCAACTACAAAACCGGCGATTATCAAAACGGCCGATGGCATTCAGCGCCATCAGAATGGTGGTCAAACTTTCCGTGCCCTGCTCTGCCTGCCGGCCGTTGTCGGTCAATACGGTGTGCGTGGTGGCGGTCTGGCTTATTCGACGGGCGGTTATGCCGTATGGGATAGTGAAGCCATCGGACACGCCTCGGAATGTCCATCGCCACCCCGTTCCATCAATATGAACCGTCTTGGTGCAGCGCTCACAGGTGAAGTAACCGATCCACCGATTATGTCGCTCTTCGTGTACTGTGCAAACCCGCTAGCTTCCTCTCCCAATGCCGGTCTGATCGAACAGGGATTACGACGAGAAGACCTGTTTACCGTCGTGCATGACCTCTTTATGACCGATACCGCTCGTTACGCCGATATTGTCTTACCTGCAACCAGCCAGCTTGAACATCTCGATCTGCATCGCGCCTATGGTCATCGCTATCTGACCCTCAATCAACCGGCCATTGCACCATTGGGTGAAGCAAAGAGTAATTGGGATGTAAGCCGTCTGCTGGCACGAGCGATGGGCTATACCGAACCGTGGTTGCACGAGAGCGCCGAGGATGCGATCCGTGGGGTTTTGGAAGCCTCACGGGCACGTAATCCATTTCTAGCCAACATCACCTTTGAACGCTTACAACGCGAGGGAACGGTACGACTGAACCTGTCACCGGAGGATGAAGTTCCCTTTGCCAACGGCCACTTTCCAACACCATCGGGCAAAGTGGAGCTGTGGAGTGCCACACTGGCTGCTCAGGGTCTCGATCCACTACCACACTACGAGCCACCGACCGAATATGTGGCCCATCCGCTCGCAGACGGATGGCTGACCCTGATTTCTGCTGCGCCACATCATTTTGTCTCATCAAGCATGGCAAACCAGCCGAGTCTCCGTCGCAAAGAAGGAGAGCCACACGTCGAGATAAACCCAATCGATGCCGCTGCCCGTGACATTCGCGATGGCGATATGGTAGTTGTGAGCAACGAACGTGGGCAGTGTTGCCTGCGTGCGGTTATCAGCACTAATGTACCGGTAGGCGTGGTTGCTGCCACAAAAGGACACTGGGCAAGCCTTTCACCCGACGGTCGGAACGTCAATTGGACAACTCCCGACGCACTGGCCGATTTAGGTGGACAGAGCACATTTCATAGCAATCGAGTGCAGATCAGGGCGGCAAGGCCTTGAGAGTACTTCAACCTGCCCATCCGAATCGCTGCAACGAAAGGATGATGGTTTGTGAAACGCCTCTCATGGACTGGGAATGGTCAATCAATGACCGAAATCACAATTTTGCTCGGATTGGTGGCAGCAGTGGCGATAGCCAGTCTAACTCTTACCGGTGAAGGTACACGCGATGCACTCTGTCGGGCTGCCGGTGCTTTTGGCAGCAACTGTAGTGACTTGTTTGTTGATAATTTCGCTCATCTCGATAACTGGACGATCCAGAATGGGCGCTGGCAAGTTCGTGATGGTCGTCTTTGCATTGAGGGTACAGGCCGTATCTATCACTCACTTAACCGGAGTGATTACGTTATTGATATAAATCTGGCTCGTATTAGCCAGGGCAATGGTTATGGCATCTTCTTCCGCGATTCAGGTGGGCCGGCATTCAACGGTTATACGTTTCAATATGACCCAGGGTACGGGAAAGGTGCATTTATTTTTCGCAAGTGGATCAATGGCCGAGAATTGTCGGTACCGATTGCCCGCGTTGACGCACCAACCGGGTATAACTGGTATGGTAGCGACCGACAGGTGCGCGTAGAGGTACGTGGTGATACATTCACAGCCTTCATTGACGGTCAGTTGGTCGTTCAGGCTCGTGACACTACGTTCACTCAGGGCGGGATTGGGTTGCGTAGTTGGGATGCAACGAGTGTCTGTTTCGACGATCTTAGGATACGCAGGCCGTGAGCAGGGTGACTGTCAATCTACGCTAGCGTGTACCGCGATTGGCAGGGATAACTCGAGAAACGCGCAAGGGGCTAAGGAGGTAGCAATGAGTACGGGTGAGCAATTCGACCCCGATTACTACGTGAAATGGCGACCACCGCTTATTCCACCAGGGCAGGGACGGCAAGTAGTCCGCATTGCGATTTTCGTGCTCAGTGGAATACTGATAATCATGGCCGCAGTTGCACTCTGGCGAAGCAACTTGATCGCGTTGCCCGGTGGTCGTGGCACAATTGTCGGAAAAGTGATTGCGCCGAGTGAAGGGGCAGTTGTGTTTACACTGGCAAACCCTACCGAAATCCCGGTTGGCGTAGATGGTCGTTTTACGCTACCTGATGTTCCTTCTGGACGACAGATGCTCTACGTTGGTTTTTCCGGCACTGCCTGGGAAGTAGAGGTTAATGTACCCAATCAGGGGATGGTTGACGTGGGGGTCATTACCGTTGAAACAACTGCCGAGGCGATCAGGGAGAGGTAAACAGTGTGAAGAGAGCGGTTAGCGTTTTCCCGGCGGTTGTTTGCTCCCCAGCTCCTTCCTCGTCCATGGTTTGAAAGGGGCGAAGAAGAGAATATTCGGGCATCAGGACAGATGAAGGTGTCTCACGGTACAGTGAATGAACCCTGACAGGTGGACGGGCGCAGCGTTGCTGCGCCCTGACCCTATCTCCTGCTGCAACAGGAGATGTCGGATTGGCGCTCTGTAACCATGGTCATGGACACATGTAGAGGCGAGGCGATGCCTCGCCTCTCATCGTGAACCGTCTCGCATCCATCGCCGAGGTTCATCTGTCGTGACATGATTATTCGGATAAACCCTTCGTGCCCATGGATCAGCCCCCAACGCAGATGCTACATCATCGGCTGAAGTGACGGCGTGACAGTGGATTCTTGGTCGATAACAGCCGACGTACACGACCGGACGATACACCGTGTGGTTCCGCATCGTTTGCATGCCGACTGCCACCGTCTACCGCATTATCACCGCCACTCTCAGAGACGTCCAGACGCATTAGCACACAATCCCTATGGATGGGCGTACATCTATACAATCACCGAATCTTGCTGATACACACCAAACACTTCACGCAGCACATCACACATCTCGCCAAGCGTGCAGTAAGCACGCACACATTCGAGGATTGCCGGCATCATATTTTCGGTACCTTGCGCAGCAGCACGTAATTCGGCCAGCCGACGCTTTACCAGTTCCTGATCACGCTCGCGGCGCACCCGATTGAGGCGTTCGAGATGACGCTTCTCACCCTCTGGGTCCATTTGCAGAATTGGGATGGTTATCGGCTCATCGTCCTGGAAGGCATTTACACCGACAATGATGCGTTCACCGCGATCAATCTCTTGCTGGTAGCGATACGCAGCATCGGCGATTTCGCGGTGGAAGTAGCCGTTACGTATCGCAGCAATAACCCCACCTTGGGCATTGATTGCATCGAAGATGTGTTGTGCTTCACGCTCCATGCGGTCGGTCAGGGCTTCCACGAAATAGCTACCGCCAAGCGGATCAACCGTGTTGGCTACACCACTTTCATAGGCAATGATTTGCTGGGTGCGCAGGGCTATTGTCACCGCTTTTTCTGATGGCAAGGCCAGGGCTTCATCCATCGAATTGGTATGGAGGCTCTGAGTACCGCCGAGTACTGCGGCCAGGGCCTGAATGGCAGTACGCACAATATTAATTTCAGGCTGCTGAGCAGTCAATGAACAACCAGCAGTTTGGGTATGGAAGCGTAACCACCACGAACGTTCGTTCTTTGCTCCGTAGCGTTCGCGCATCGCCCGCGCCCAGATGCGGCGCGCAGCACGATATTTCGCAATCTCTTCAAAGAAGTCGTTGTGGGCGTTGAAGAAGAAACTAATTCGCGGTGCAAATTCGTCAATATCCAGACCGCGCTCTAGCGCTGCTTCAACATAAGCGAATCCATCGGCCAGCGTGAAAGCCAGTTCTTGTACGGCAGTGCTTCCGGCCTCGCGGATATGGTATCCACTCACGCTAATGGGATTCCACTGTGGTACATGTCGGGTAGCAAATTCGATAGTATCGACAACCAGGCGCATGCTCGGTTCAGGCGGGAAGATGTACTCGTTCTGGGCAATATACTCTTTCAGAATATCGTTCTGAATCGTACCACGTAATTTGCTCCAGGGAATCCCGCGCTTTTCGGCAACCACCAGATACATTGCCCAGATCATCGCTGCTGGCGAGTTGATAGTCATTGAGGTGCTGACTTGATCGAGCGGCAGATCGGCCAGCAGAATCTCCATGTCGGCCAGCGAGGATACCGCCACACCGCATTTACCAAATTCCCCCTCGACCAACGGATGATCCGTATCACGTCCGTACAGTGTCGGCATGTCAAAGGCGATGGATAGGCCAGTCTGACCTTGCTCTAGCAGATACTTGAAACGGGCATTGGTCTCTTCAGCACTACCAAAACCGGCAAACATGCGCATTGTCCACAATTTGCCGCGGTAACCGGTTGGGTGAATGCCCCGTGTGAAAGGGTACTGACCAGGATAGCCAACATTCCGCAGAAAATGTTCTGTCGGCGAAATACCGTCGCGTGTCAGATCGAGTGGTGTGTAGAGCCGTTCAACAGGTGAGCTACTGGTAGTCATGAACGGGCCTGAGCGTTCGGGTGTCCGGCGCAGAGCTGGCCAGAGACACTGCTGTTCCCATTGCTCATGGGCGGCGGTAAGCTGCTCAATGTCAGACATCATCGTCCCTCCTGACTGACGAATGGTTCACAGACGTATATCTCTATTGTACAACGGAGTCGCCAATTAACGAACGGGCTAATGCCACTGCACTGACAGATTGTGCGCCGGCACTACGCAACGCGGTTGCACATGCTGCGAGTGTGGCACCGGTGGTAAGCACATCGTCAACCAGGATGATACGGCACGGTGGTGGCGTGCGTTTTACCCAGACGAAAGCCCCAGCAACATTGGCTGCACGACTGCTTGCAGCCAGCCGAGCCTGCCGATTGGTGGCGCGCACCCGCACCAGGCCGTCGAGTAGTGGTGGTCCACCAGGACGACGGAGACGACTGGCGATCTCGGCTGCCTGATTAAAACCTCGTTCACGAAATCGGTCACGGTGCAGAGGAACCGCGATCAGAGCATCGGCGCTAAGTGGACCAACAGCAGTCGCCAACAGATCGCCTAAAGCGTAAGCTATCCGTCGTCGCCGACCGTACTTGAGTTGATGGATAGCTCTGATCAATTCGCCTTCATAACGAAAGGCAACCCATGCGCCATCGAGGCCAGGAGGTGGCGGAAAGGGCGGAAACGGTTGGAGCCGCTCGCGACAGGCAGCACAGAAGAGGTTGCCGGTCAGACGATGACAGCCAGCACAGCGATCAGGAAACAGCCAGTTCAGGATATGTTCAAGCATACCACATCGCGTCCTGCTATCACGATAAAGCACGTACAATACCTGTAGAGCACTATTGTGGCAATAGTGAACCTACTCTACAGATCAGAACGTTTTTCAGCGCAAAAGGATACGCAAATATGGCCCGTACAAAACAGACCAATGCCACTGAGTACACCCCGAAGCGCAAAGGTCAATTGCCAACCAAAATATGTGTGGTATGTCATCGCCCATTTGAATGGCGCAAAAAATGGGCTACCTGCTGGCAGGAAATACGTTACTGTTCAGAACGATGTCGGCGCGCCAGGAAGGGGCTGAGAGAGAGTGAACCTTAGCACATGATCAACAACCGAGGTTTTTGATGAGTCTCGACAATGATGCACAACTAGTGTTTCGGGGAATGGTGGCAGGTAACGCATGCGTCGCGGCGACGCGATGGTAAAGGGTTTTATGAGAATATCCTTAGTCTGGGGCGCAAAGGAGGCGTATCCCTGGCGTGATACCGTCGCCGAGGACGTCGCTGCGGGGTGGAGCGTCAGGGCTGGCCGACAGCCGCGATGGGATGCCCTGCGCAGGACAAGCCCGCTGCGTTCACTGGCTGCCCGGCGAATACGTTCATCTGCGACGGCGCATCGCAGCGCCAGAACCCGAATCGGTTGGTGTCCCGCTCAGCCCGACATCCGCGCCCCAGACTTCTATGAGAAGCATAGCCTGAAAGCACAACCAGAATCAAGACCTATTCACCGCTACGTCACCCTCGACCTTCACAAGGAGTACGTCATGGTCGGGGTAATGAACGCTGCCCAGGAATAGGTCCTGCGACCGCGCAAGGTGGCGATGATGCGCTGCCACACGTGGGCCGCCGCCAACCTGTGCCAGGGCGACACCGTCATCCTGGAGACGACCGGTACCGTCTGGGCGATCTCCGACAGTGTTGGCCCGCTCGTCACAGGGACGGTAGTCGCGCACGCCGGGGCAGTTCGGCAGATTGCCGACGCGCGGGGCAAGCCCCACACGGAAGACCTGCAACGCCTGTTCCGGCTGTTGATCGCCGCCATCGTGCCGGACGTGTGGGTGCAGCCTGCCCACGTGCGCGCGGTGCGCGGTCTGCGTTCGTCCTGCAACCGGCTAGGAACACCAGCAACAATGATTCGCAATCGTCTGCACCGCCTGCTGCACCGCCACAACCTGAAGGTGGGCGAGAACGGTCTCACGGATGCAGCGTGGTGGGACAGCCAGCCGCTCGGTGCGCCGGAGAACCTGCACAGGCGGCAGGCACTAGCCCTGCCATCTGCGTCCAACGGTTTGCGCTTCAGTCGCCCGACTGAGCCCAGCGGAGGCGGGTCGGCTGGAGCGAGTGGTTAGGCCGCCGCTACGGATAGTCCTTCCTCACCGCCGGAATGAACCCTTTACACGGCCCACCCACGCACACACTGACGTCATACGAACGCCAGCCCCGCTCGCTGAACCAGAAGTTGCCATAAGCAGAAGTCACGTAGATGTCGAAACGGATCGTGTAAGCCCCTGGGCCCCAGTTGGGGATGTTCTGGATGGTCAGGTTCATCATAGGAGAAGGGTCGCCTTTTGGCGTGCCACACACAGAGGCCCAACTGCTGCCCGTGACTTCCCCGTGACCGGCCTTGGCCCAGCGATAGCGGAGTTCGTAGCTGAAATGGGGATAACTACACGTCCAGTCAGCGACGCCTGTGTTTTGCACTTTCACAGCAATGGGATACGTGCCACCGTGATCCATGATCGGCGGATGGTTGTCCGGCGTGCCCCAGTTGATCTGCAAAGGGTTCCAGCGGTAGGACGGGGTGAGCAAGGCATTATTGTTGGCTGCATCCCGGATATGGACGCCGGTGTAGTAGTGCACCAGGATCTGCTCGGCGCGTTCCCAGCGCACACTCCAGGCGCCCAGGTCCCGATTCATGTTGAAGCTCAGATTGCCTCGCGCCCAGCGGCCGGCTCCTTTCTGGCTCATGCCACGGCCATGCCCATCTGGGACGATGTCCGGATGGGAACTGATGGGGTCATCTACAGCGATCAAGTAAGGCTGCCCACCATTGACCGTGCGGTTGCCAATATCGGCAAAGAATTCGCTGAAGGCCGGCAGGTCATCGTTGGGAGAGGTGCCATAGGCGATGTAGTGACGCCGAGCGACGGCGTCGCACACAATCCGCTGATACCGGTTGAGGTTGCTGCTGGCACACGGGTCGCTCGGATTGTCCAGGAAGGTGGTCGACGAGAGGGCTTCAAAGGTGTAAGGAACGAAGACCTGAAACTGGTTCGAGTTATTGATGGCGCTCCCCTGGCGGATATGCCAGTAGGCGTAGGAGCGGGCGGCGATGGCCTGCGCCTGGATGGCCGTGGGATGGAAAGGATCAACAGGCATTTCCCTGGGCACTACGTCCAAGAGATAGTCGGTCTCGATGGGGATAGTGACAGGATTATTGGAACCATACGGATAGGCATGGCTGGAATCGCCAACAAATGCCGTACAGCCATAAGAGGTGTCGTTAGAGGAGCAGAGCGTATAGGAAGGCTCAATACTTCCATCCCCTCTCAAGCGATACACCCAAATAGTGATGGAGGAAGGCGGTGAATAAGCATGATACGGTTTCGCTTCAGTAGTTTGTGAGACGGTCGACATGATCAAGATAACCAAAAGAAAGATTTTAGGCAGTGCTCTCATGGTTGGCCCTCATTGACATCTCCACGATCGATCGGAATGATGCACAGCCGGTTTTCTGCAACAGGTGGAGTTGTCTGTGATGGCCGAGGGCAAAGTGCGGCTAACTTTAGACCATCGTATGACCATGATAGCGATCCTCCCCAAGATCCTCCGAAGTCCCAACTAGAGACCAAGGGCCGGAATTCGCCACTGGTGATATCTGTAAGATACAATTCATCAAACGAAGCTCCCATCTCATCTACCTTTACGGTAACCAGAATGGCCATATCATGGCTATTGGGTGCCCAAGATAGATCGGTCACGTAGTACCGTCCTGGTTCTATGTAGCGCTCAGGATGCATTGAGCGCAATTTGCCTGTCAATGTATCCAAGATTGTGAGATCACTAAATCCTACAGGAGAGTCCCCCACTGTAGTAAGCATAGCCAAGTAACGCCCATTTGGGCTCCATTGCACATCAAATGCCCACCGCTTGCCATATCGGGCTTCACTTTTCTCAAAGCCAAGGTCTAGTTCGCAAATTTGC
>NZ_JPIM01000119.1 GCF_000735195.1 Chloroflexus sp. MS-G | reverse complement strand
GAGGGCCGGAGGGAAGGTGAGGGCCGCCAGGCACGCTTTGCAGTACAGCCATTGAAAACGTTAAAGAACCTGATGCGTTATTTCCTTCATATTGACTCTACACAAAAATATCATAGAATAGTAGATACGACACAAGCGTTGTGTCGCTGGCCGTTCTTTATCTGTAGAAAGCGCATGGTTTTGAGCGATGCGCCAGCATTATGGCTGGATCATTCTGGCAGGTGTGGTTGTTGCATTGAGTGGCTGTCTTTCGACATTACCCACCCATCTGGATGTGAGCGGACCATTACCGGCAACATTGCCACCACTGGCACAAACACTCCGTGCAGCGACAGCACCGACGTTACCAACGCCGGTGCAATCGCCATTTGTACCTTCAATCACTAGCACAGCAACAGTGGCCATTATCGTCACAACTCCCGAACCGGCAACTGTCATTCCGCCAACACCTACCCTGGCACCGGTGCCAACACTCGTCTTACCAACCTTACCTGCACTCTCGAATGAAGAACGATGGCGTTTTCAGCAGCTTAACCGCCAAATTTTTCCTGAACCTCGTTTATATAGTACAAAACGCAGTCAACTGTATTGGTATGATCCAGTAAATCAGCAATCTGTTTTGCTTGGTGTTATAAATGGTGAATTTATAGCACAAGCCACCTTTACATTTCGTGAAAATGGTCAATTAGCGCTCGAGGTGCCTTATGAAATTAACCGCAGTTACGGTCTTTCAGCGCTCTCTCCCGCAGTTATCGAGCGTATCCGTGCCGCTGGCTTCACTGATTGGATAGAAACATTCGTATTCCTGACTTCCGACGTTCAACCAAAGTAGTTTGAATGGTTACAACGTGTTTCCGGTGTCGTTGTATAATAGAGTTGCTTATCCTCGAATTATTTTTGCTCTTGCTCAGAGTTAGGAGAAGGAAATCGCCGTGAGTAGCCGCTATCTTGAAATGGTACGTGGTCAACGTCGCCGAAGTGGATGGCAATTTACCTCGAAATCATTGCTCGCCATTCTGGCATTCATTGCCATGATCGGCTCAGCCGTCTACTGGTGGGGGGTGCAAAGCCAGTTGACCGGTAACTGGATTATTGCAGCCGCGTATACCGCAATTCTGGTTCTGGCGCCACCTAGTCTGATGTCGTTCCTCATCCCCTGGTCACCCGGAGGGATGCTGCTCCAGAAGATTAATGCCCGCACCTGGGGCTATGTTGCAGTGATGATTGCTGCCCTGTACCTTGTGTATTATTCGTTCGAGATTCAATGGACATGGTGGGCATCCCAACCGGTTGTGCAAAGCACCGGTCTGGTTATTCAGCAAGTGTTGATAGGGATTATTGGCTTTATCATTATTCCGGCCCTCCTCTGGACGCCAGTGACCTCCGAAGAGTTGGTTGAACAGGTTCGCCAGGCCCATCTGGTCCGCCGTTACGAATTGCAGACGCAGGCTGATATTGCTATTCTTCGCGCAACGCTGCTTCGTGCTCAGGAAAAAGCATTAATTGGGTTTGCCAATCTCACTGTTCAGGAACGTGAAGAGCTGGCCTCGGTGATGCGTGGATTGGTAAAGGGTATTGATGCCACGTTACGCGATATTGGTGAGAGTGTGAAAACCGTGAGTGGTGCAACCATTCCGTTCAATAGCCTGGAAGATAATGAAGACATCCGACAATACCTCGATTTTGTCGCTGAGACCCTGACTGAAAACTCTCTCTTGCCACGCCGTTCATCAGCAACCGGCCAATCTGAAGCGGCAACCCGCCAAATCACTCCCTCCGATCACGATGAGTATTATGACGATGATCGCAGGACTCGCGTCCTTAGACATCGCTAAGCGAGAGCATTTATGCGCGGTTACCGTTTTACCACTGACAACCGCCTTCCTGAACGTGATCTGACCGAGCTGGCTGATGAGCTGGCGATACAGTTACATTATGCCTTGGGCGAACGGGTCAGCCTCTTACCACGCAGCGATGTTGCTGAGCTGATCTGGCCGTATATCGATGATCTCCATCCCGACGATCAGAACGATGTTGTCTGGCTCGTCTGGCATCTCTTTCAGGAAGCTCGTGAGCTGAGCGAGGAGTGAGTTACCTGCCCCATGCCTACTCTTCGCCGGTTAGGGATCTACGGTGGCGCATTCGATCCGATTCATTTCGGCCACCTGGCAATTGCTGAAGAGGCACGCTGGGCATGTGGCCTCGATCAGGTACTGATGATCCCAACCGCTTCGCAGCCGCTAAAACCAGGCCATTACGTCGCAGCCCATCATCGCCTGGCAATGGTTCGTCTGGCTTGCACTGGGAACCCGGCTCTCATTCCTTCAGCGCTTGAACTGGAACGACCGCCTCCGTCATACACTATCGACACGCTCCGTATTTGCCAGACCCGGTATGGAACTGACGTAGAACTGGTTTTGATCGTCGGTGCTGATGCGGCTGCCGATTTACCGCGTTGGCGCGATTGTGAACAGATTCCACATATCGCCCGCCTAGCAATCGTTCACCGGCCGGGTTATACCGTCTGTCTAGACACAATCCTCGCCGCAATACCCGCTTTTGCCAACCGGATCACCGTCATCGAAGGACCACAACTCGCTATTTCCAGTACCGATCTCCGTCGTCGTCTTGCCGACGGTCGCCCGGTACGGTATCAGTTGCCCGATGCAGTTCTTGACTACATCATCCAACACCGCCTGTATCAGGCAGAGGAATAAGGACGCATGACCGACAATGCCGAACAGTTGCTCAGAGAAACAACTGCCGAGTGGGGTATCCCGCTAAGCGATGCCCAGATCGCCCAGTTTCAGCGTTACCTCGACGAGTTGACGATCTGGAACGAGCGGTTCAATCTCACTGCCATTCACGACCGTAAGGCAATGGTGCGTCGCCATCTGCTCGACTCGCTCTGGCTGGCCCGTGTTTGGCCTGCAATCCCCGACAGCCTGATCGATATCGGCAGTGGCGCCGGTTTTCCTGCTCTGCCGCTCAAAATTGTATATCCTGCATTACCGGTGACCTTAGTTGAAGCTACGGCGAAGAAGGCAGCATTTTTGCAGCATATCATCGATTGTCTCAATCTCAGTGACGTGCGCGTTTTAAACGAGCGGATCGAGGTGGTGGGCCGCAACCCGACTGAACGCGAACGCTACCAGATTGTTACCGCCCGTGCCGTAGCCGAGCTGCGGGTCCTGGTTGAATATGCTCTCCCGCTCTTACGAGTTGGCGGACATTTGCTGGCACCAAAGGGAAGAAACCCGGCAGCAGAGATCGCGGCAGCCAACTCTGCCCTGCAACAGCTCGGCGGCCAAATAAGCGCCTGTCTACCGGTAACCATCCCCGATGAAGAACCGCGTAGCCTGGTGATAGTAACGAAAATCGCCCCTACATCCTCCCGCTTCCCACGTGCCATTGGTGTGCCAGCACGCCGACCGTTATAATGCCAGATCGATTCCGCAATCGGCCTCCACCACTGCCCGCTAGCAGTGGCAGCTTCCGGTTGCGGTCAGGCTCCGCGTCGGTGCACCGATCATACCGTCAACGCACGGGAGGGGCAAGGCCCTGCGGACAAACAAACAGGTCAGCACGGGAGGCGATCAACGGAAGGGAATCACTGCGCCACGATGTTCACTCATATACGGCTCTTCGCAATAGATGATATAACAGTCGGCTCTCTCCATGTGCGCAGAATCTTCCCGCACCAGGCTGAAACTTTTCTGCCTATCACAACGTACAGATCAGTGGTTGTAGAAGCACGTTCGGCATGCTACAATGCAGACAGTTTTCTCACGCTGGATACGCAAAGCTACAGCCACAGCTCATGAGTACCGATACTGATAAGGAGGAGCATCTATGTCCATTCTCGGTCGGATCAAAGACCTGATCAGCGCCAACATCAATGCGATGCTCGACAAAGCGGAGGACCCAGAGAAGATGGCGAACGAATACCTGCGCCAGTTAACGAATGAGTTATACGAAGCACGAACCGGCGTTGCCCAAGCCATGGCTGATGAAACACGCCTCGAGCAGCGTCGTATCGCGGCTGAAGCGGAAGTTGAGCAGTGGCAAATAAAGGCCGAGCGTGCTCTGCGTGCCGGCGATGAAGCTCTGGCTAAAGCCGCCCTGGCGCGTAAGGTCCAGGCGCAGAAACTTGCCGAGCAGTACCGCGCTCAGGAAAAGGCGCAAGAAGAGCAGGTTGAAGCACTCCAGCAGGCCCTCATTGACCTCGAAACACGGATTGCTGAAGTGAAAGCCCGCAAAGAGCTGATCATCGCCAAGAAGAATCGTGCCCAAACCCAGGAAGCGATCCAGCGCACCGCAGCCTCGATTGGTCGAGTCAGTGCCCTCGATAAGCTCGATCAGCTTGAAGAAAAGGTCGATGACCGGCTGGCAAAGGCCGAAGCAATGGCTAAGCTTGAAGGTGATACCTTAGAGGCGCGCTTCCGCCAGCTTGAAAAAGATACCGAGGTAGATGTCGAACTGGCCGAACTGAAGCGTAAGCTGGGCTTGAGCTGATTCACTTATCGTATCGGTGAATGACGCGAATGAGATGGGGGCGCATCCGTTTTACCACGATAGTGACGGTTATCTGATCTGATAAGCGTATCTACTATGCTGAAAGGAACACACTTCCTCGTTCTGATGACGAGGAAGTGTGTTCTGTAGCGTTGCCAGCGACTTAACACCTGAGAACGCTGTCCTCTCCCCCGCATCCCGTAGTGACAGGAGGCAGGTCCTGCATCAGATGCACCGCACATCGCTCTCAAGAGGGCAATAGGCATCTGTAGGGCATCAGACACGCGCAAACAGTGAATGCGTCTCCCGCGTGCCCGTGGTATCACCTACAACGCCGGTTCGTAACAGGCTCGGCAGCGCGCCTCATACATATCCAGACCGCCGACTACAATCGTCGGTGCATTAGCCGGTGCTGGCTTGCCATCAATTAATCGTTGCGAGCGCGTCGCATACGCTCCGCACTTGACACAAATTGCGTACAGCTTATCGACCTGTTCGGCTAACGCCAACAGGTGCATCATCGCCGGAAACGGCTCTGCACGGTAATTTAGATCGAGACCGGCAACAATCACTCGCACTCCCCGGTCGGCCAGCCATTGACAACCGCGCACCATTTCAGCCGGATCATCGTCGAAGAGATGGAGTTCATCAATTGCCACGACTTGCACATCGCTCGCATGAAACAGAATTTCGCGCATCGTTGATACGGTAATTGCCTCAAGCCGACTCCCGCTGTGACTTGCTACCTGCCCCTCGGCATAGCGAGTGTCCATACGTGGGGTAAAGATGCGGAACGATTGCCGAGCAATGCGCACCTGTCGCATACGGCGGATCAATTCCTCAGTTTTGCCGCTATACATGCAACCGCAAATGACTTCGATTCGACCACCATCACCTGGACGTGTCATCCATTCCTCCGAAATTGTAGTATCCTATTGGCAGTATTGCCCATTAACGTGCGGAGTATACCACATATGTCACGCCAGACTGAAGACGAACGCCTGTTACAGACCGAACCTGTTCGACAACCATACCACTTCACCCATACTGATACCTGGCGGGTATTACGGATTATGGGCGAATTTGTTGAAGGCTTTGAGAACATGGCCGGCCTGGGTCCGGCAGTCTCAATCTTCGGCTCAGCCCGCATTTTATCCGATTCGCCCATCTATGCGGCTGCTGTCGAAACCGCCCGCCTCCTGGCTCAGGCAGGCTTCACGATCATCACCGGCGGTGGCCCTGGCCTGATGGAAGCTGCAAACAAAGGCGCACGTGCAGGTGGTGGTCGTTCGGTCGGCTGCACTATCGAATTACCGTTTGAGTCCGGCGCCAATCCCTTCGTCGATCTCGAAGTGCGCTTCCGCTATTTCTTCATTCGCAAAATAATGTTTGTCAAATACGCTCAGGCATTTGTGATCTTCCCCGGTGGCTTCGGCACGCTCGACGAACTGTTTGAGGCGCTGACCCTGATCCAAACCGGAAAAATTCACGACTTTCCGGTTATTCTCTATGGCTCTGATTTCTGGCAGGGCATGGTTGATTGGGCACGTCATACCTTGCTCGCCAACGGCACTATTTCGCAAAGCGATCTCGATCGGCTGCAAATTTGTGATGACCCGCAACAGATTTGTGCCCAGATTGTTGCATCGTATCAACAACGGTATGGGAAGCGAGGGAACGAGCCGTGGATACACTGATATGGCCTGCGAACGATCAGCTTTGTACCCTGTTAAGACGTTATTACTGCGGTGAGGCAGGTCTCTGGGCCGAAATTCTGGCCTGCGTCGATCAAGAGCTGATGAGACGTCAACTTCCGGTCGCACCGCGGCATGTGCGATTCCGCCGAACAACCGATGGCTATTTAGTGGAGGTGCGTTCAGCCGAAGGGTTTCAGGTGTAAATGCGTGAAACAGCTCTTTTGCTTTCAGCGCAGAGCATGGATGGGTAACGGCTCAGCTATCTGTGATTTCTACCCCAAATATCTTTCGGTAGAGATCTGCCCCATAGCTGGTTTCGAGCGGCATGCCCTCTTTGATCTTAAAAGTACGTCTCCCATCCGGTAAGCGCTCAGCACGCAGGAAAAGAACATTATCTTTACCGATAAAAGAGCGGGCGAATTCAGAGAGATGGGTCACACAGTAGATTTTAATCTTCTTGTCGAGCAACGCACGAACAATTTGCCCGGCAATTTCCGAGCCTTCACGTTCATTGGTAGCGGCAAAGGCTTCATTCAATAGAAGCATGGCATTGGGAGTAAGATGGTCAACGATCGTACTCATCCGTGCGAGTTCCTCTTCAAACTTTCCCTTCACCATTGTCTTGTCTTCTTCGCGCCTGAAGTGAGTAAACAGAGCGCTTGCCAGATTGGCTTGAAACGCTGCGGCTGGAACAAACATACCGCATTGCATCATCATCTGTGCCTGACCGAGACTCCGTAGGAAAACGGTTTTGCCACCTCGGTTTGGCCCAGTAACAATAAGAAGCGATGTTCCATCAGCGGCAATATCATTACCGGTTACTGATGTTTTCATCGTCAATGCTAGGGCAACGTCGTACAACCCTACACACGAGCAGGAACGCTCATCGGCAGGCGCTGGCTGCGGAAAGGTAACGGGTTGGTCGAGCTGTGTGAGCTGCCTGTACAGGTTTAGACAGCCAATGTAGAATGCCAGCTCACGCCGTAGAACCTCGAAGAAGTGTTCTATGTGTGCAGCGGCCTGGGCCACTACACTGGCGGTACGGGCAAGCCCCTGGTCGCGTAATTCACCCAATACCTGAATCCCAGCATCATCGCGTGGGTGGAGCGTATACGAATAGACTGGCGTATGGGCAGTGAAAAGACGTTGCAGCCAGTTCCGACCGACGTTGTTCGGACGACAGAGAACGTAGTCGCTACCTTCGTTCCCTTTTCCCAATTGTGCTCTGAGCAAGACACCCTGTGGGAAGCGTAACTGCTGAATATGTTGTTCCACTTGGGCCAGATATTCATCATCAAGCTCGTGCTGGATCATGGTGAAGAAGCGGCGAAAGCCCGGAGATGTGAAGGTCGATACATGTTGGTCAGCAATCTGTCGTAACCGACGGAGGAGGTCTAAAGAGATTTCCAACAATTCACGGGCACCGCTTAGAAGGGAACTCGGTGATGCGCGGAACGAGGAAATCCACAGCCAACGCTTGCGCTTACGCTCAAGAAATGCTAGTGGAATCTGGTATAGCTGCCTGACAACATCAGGGTACCGGATGCAGTCTTTCAAGATGTCCTGGCGATATAGAATCGGTGTGAGTTCAGTCAACGATGACAACACAACTTGACGGACCACCTGCAACACGAATTCGTCACCCTGTGCCATCGCTTCAAACAAGATGGGCAAACCCAGATCTCGGATCACATCATCGATGAGCGGTGGTAATGGTGAAGACAGGTCAAAATCCTGATCGGGATGGAGCAAAAACACCTTCATCATGACAATCGCTCCTGAAGTTGTTCATAGGTGAGACCATACGTGCGCGCCAGTGAGATGGCATAAGCCAGGCCATCGGCTGGTCTGCGGGTTATTTTGAAAGTACGCCTGGCAGGATCAGCAGCGTCTATCGACGCTACCATACTGACCGTCTTTTCGCTCAACGAGGCCAGTTCGTCGAAAAATGTTACCCAGACTCCCAAAACATCGAGCGCTATCAGACGAGCCATGATCTCCTTACTCAAGAAGAGAGCATCCTGAACAGTGGTGGATGAGAAGATCTCATTCAGGATAAACACACTGTTTGGTGTAGCCTGCGCGAGCGCATCGTGGATGCGGAGCAGGTCATCCTCTAGTTTTCCGCGCAGATTCTGTAGATTCTCTGTGCGCTCGAAATGGGTGAAGATGTTGTCGGCCAGAAAGAGCGCTGCCTGCCGACCAGGAACGGGGCAGCCAAGACTGGCCAGATAGTGAGCTTGACCAATCATGCGGGCAAATGTCGTTTTGCCCCCCTGGTTTGGCCCTGTGACAACGAGAATACGTTCCGGATCATTGAGAAAAAAGTCGTTCCGCACAATGATGTTTGCATTGTGCCGCAAAGTGTGAGCCAGCGCCAGATCAAAGCCGTCGCGCACAAAGATCGATTTGTTGGTTGTGCTGACGCGAGGATAGCAAAAGGGTAAATGCTGGGCTTTAAAATCGGCAATAAAGTCAAGATAAGCAACATAGAACTGTATCTCACGGTCGAACGTCTCAATAGTTTGATCGAGAAATTGGGGATGTTGGCGGCAGAAATGATCTAGGGCAGTGAAGGGTTCAGGGTATAACAGGGCAACAGAATCGAGAATCTTAGCCTCAATATGACTCATTCCGTTGCGTTTTGACAGATGCAAGAATTCATCCGACGTATCACGTTGCTTAAACTTTTTGAAGGTATTCTCTATATCCAGGCTGTAATCAACCTCGTCCTCGTAGGGCTTGACCTTGAAACTCCCACTCTCGATGATGACGCAATACCTGATCGCGGACAGAAACCGCTTGACCTGCTGCCCTTCAGCCGCCAGCGATTGGTATCCCGACGACCGAACGTAATGCTTCAGATATTCACGGAACGCTACAAGACCGCGCGAACGCAGTGAAAGATTGTCCAGGTTGCGTGCAAGAGAATCTACTGTGTTACAATACACTAAAACCGCTTCAAGAAACCAACCTTTTTTGTGATAGTCAACGTCAAGTTTGTCAATCATTGTCAGATAGCGCCGTACCGTGCCCATACCCTCCGCAAATGCTTTGATCGCCATCATCACCGGCTCGTGTTCCAGGTCTTGAAACACTTCTTGTCGATAGTAAACCGTTTCGACATCACGCAGAGGAGTCCAGAAAAAGGATTGGAGCTGGTATCCCGGTTTGAGACTAGTAATAGCTGCGACTATTTGATCCAGATTCAGATCGGAAAAGAAAGCGGGCTGAACGCTGGCAAGCGGGCGATGTTCATCGTGGTTATGAAGAATGGAGATCATGGAATCCCTCGTACTACACAGAACACTTGCGGCGTAAAGAAAAAACCTCTACAGAGAACTTACTCCTCTGTAGAGGCTATCAGCCTAAAAGGCAATTGACGGTGAGCCTCATCACCGGTAACTCACTGAGATCATTCTACTCTCAAAAGAACAAATGTCAAATCAGCATCTAATGTGTGGTATAATGATAGTGACCATGCCGTTCTGATGAGGAGCAATCTGGTATGCCACAACGTGCATTTCGATCCTATCCAACCAAGGATGCGACCGATCTGACCGATGAGCAATGGGCCGCCATCACGCCGCTCGTCACCGCGCCGTCGCCCAACGGCGGCCGCCCGACCGAAATTGATCGCCGCGCGATCGTCAACGTGCTGCGCTCCAAAAATCGCACCGGTTGCCAATGGCGCATGCTTCCGAACGATGTTCCGCCAATGCGTTCCGTTCGCTCCTATTTCGACAAATGGAATCGTGATGGAACCTTTATAAACATCAATGATACGCTGCGGAAACTGGCGCGACAAGTGCTTGATCGCGATCCGGAGCCGTCCATCAGCGTCCTGGACTCCCAATCCGTCAAAACGACCGAAGCAGGCGGAGAGCGCGGCGACGATGGGGAAAAAAGGTCAACGGGCGCAAACGGCAATTCTGGGTTGATACAAATGGGTTCTTGCTGCGCGTGCTCGTCCATCCGGCAGACATTTCTGATACTGAAGGCGCCAAGTGGCTTCTCGCCGCGCATTATCAATCATTTCCCCGGATGCGCGAGATTCGCGTGGATGAGGGGTACAAAAAAGGGTTAGATGAATGGCTGCGACAGAACACAGCGATACGCCTGAATGTCATTGAAAAACCGCTGGGACAAACGGGATTTGCGGTCATTCCGAAGCGCTGGGTGGTGGAACGCTCGATTGCGTGGGCAGGGCGCAATCGCTTGGTGAGCAAGGAATACAACCGCAACCCAGAATCAAGCGAAGCCTTTCTTTATCTCGGTTCTATTGCAATGCTTCTGAATAGGCTTTATCCGAGGTGTTAGTTTTTGATCACGCTCTTAGTAGTCCGGTAGGGGAGAGTTTTCGTGAAAATCGTATCTCCGTCTGCGATCAAGGGTTCAAAAGTATACTTTACTGGTACTGATCGCGCTGCACAGCGAAGAGTTCGTCTGAGCCAGAGAACTCTTGAGGAGAAGATAAAACTCCTCTGCATTCTCAATGATCACGTAGTGATTGCAACATCACACATCTTTGAATCCCCTTTGACTTATCGAGTGATCTTGAAGAACAGACTTCTATTAGAGAGCGGTATCATACTCCCAGCCTTACGAGATACTTGCCGTGATTTCCAGGATTTCAAAGAGCAGAAACAGGTGGAACAAGCAAAAGGGAAATATTATGGCAAGCAAAGTTGGGAGATCACGCACTTTCTACAGTCCATAACTGACACAGTGGTATCTTGGAGACTCCAAATCACTCGGGAGGATTTCAAGGCGAGTCTTCTGAGAGATCTGTCAGCGCCATCCTCGTTGATTTGCAGGGAGCTAGGCCTTTCGGAAAAACAGTACCAAAGTCTGTTGATGCAGCTACAAGCACTCGAGAACATATCGCGCGAAGGGATTATCCAAGCAACACAACATTTTCCAGATACGATACAGTCACAACTAGCCCATTACGTTGACATCAACTACTACATAGCCGGAGCCTCAGCGGTTGAAAGCGATCCAGTATTCGCTACTCTACGAGACGTGCGGTTCACCCGCGACAAGGTAGAGAGAGCTTCAAATTCTTACGAACGGCTGGACTTTGATGTTGAGTTGTTCAGAGAGCTCTTGGTTTCCCTGGATGTATCAGCGGATATGCTCAGTAAACTGACAGATAGAGACATAGTGAATCTTCGTCAAGACAGTGTGCTTAAAGAGTTTAGACACTGCTACAGTACAATTATTGAGAACGTACGCCAGGCATTACCAGAGCCGACCGCTTCAGTGTATGACGCGAAACGTCTGGCTCAAGAAGCAAAGCAGATTATGGGCAGCTATGTAAGGGATAAGCTGAGACAAGAACTGGCAAGTGAACAGAGTTTGCGCAAGATCGCAAGAGCAATCCGGATATCGGGATTCGTTACTGCATTTGTGTCCCTTCTATCACTCCCGTTGCTTCCACCACCGCTAGAAACGGTAGGCGGGGTCACAGGCGCAGTAGGGACAGCTCTACAACTTGCGGATCCCTTATTGCAAAAGGTACTTGTGGAACCGAAGCGGGGGGAGCTCGTTCTATTTGCCGCAAGGCTTCACGAGTTTACCAGGAAGTATTGAGATGGCTATCGCGCCTGACATGCGCATCAAGCCGACACGCTCCGCTCTGCTTCGCTTCGCGTGCGGTTGGTGTTCAAGCCGTTGCGCGGCAGTACGGAAACGCATTGTGTGTGCCAGCACAGGATAACCGTGATAGAATCTAACGAAGGTATGTAACGTGGTTTTGGAAGCGAACGCCTGTATTCGGTGGAGACCGTCGGACGTTTTGCACAGATCCGTCAGAAACTGAAAAGGCAAGAAGGCGCCGGGTTTCAGCCACCATGTCAACCTTTTCAGGCAGGGCAGGTTTATTCTCCCACGAACGGGCCAGCGAGCACACGCATCAAGCCGACCCGCAACGCTCGCACCGCTTGTCCGGCGCGGTTGAAGCGCAAGCTGTTAGCCAGCGCATTGTGTGATATGTCTTCGCAAATTAAGGAGAGAAACATGGAGCATACAACAATTGCCGACATGACTGTGGACGACTTGAGAAAGCTCATCCGCGACACAGTTATTCAGACATTGTCTGAAATGCTGGGCGATCCTGACGAAGGTCTCAAACTCAGAGACGAGTTTAAGCTCGAACTTCAACGTGCTCTGGCTACAGATGAAGCAGGTAAAACAATTTCTGCTCAGGAGGTTGCCGCCAGACTTGGTCTGACGTGGTGAAACATGGCTCAGGTAGAGTTTACGGAATCGGCGCAAAGTGATCTGGCCCGCCTTGACAAGCCTGTAGCGCAACGAGTGCTGAAAAAGTTGCGTTGGTTGGCGGAAAATCTTGAAGTTGTCACCCCGGAAGCACTCACAGGTCAATGGCAAGGCGTATTCAAATTGCGCGTTGGAGCTTATCGAGTGCTGTACACCAACCAGCGATTTGGAGAAGCAAAAGATTATTGTGCGCTTTGTCAGGCATCGTCGTGAAGTTTATAAGAACGTGATCAAAAACTAACATCTCGGATAGAGCCGATTCAGGAGCATTGCAATAGAACCGAGATAAAGAAAGGCTTCGCTTGATTCTGGGTTGCGGTTGTTGCGGCGAATAATTATTCGCCGCAACAACCGATGGCGTCCCGCCCACGCAATCGAGCGTTCCACCACCCATCGCTTCGGAATGACCGCAAATCCCTTTTGTCCAGGCGGTTTTTCAATGACATTCAGGCGTATCGTCGTGTTCTGTTGCATCCATTCATTTAACCCTTGTTTGTATCCTTCATCCACCCGAATTTCTTGCATCCGAGGAAACGATTGATGATGCGCGGCCAAAAGCCACTCCGCGCCTTCGGTATCAGAAATGTCTGCCGGATGGACGAGCACGCGCAGCAAGAACCCATTGGTGTCAACCCAGAATTGCCGTTTGCGCCCATTGACCTTTTTTTCCCCATCATAACCGCGTTCTCCGCCTGCTTCGGTCGTTGTGACGGATTGGGAGTCCAGGACGCTGATGGACGGCTCTGGGTCGCGGTTCAACGCTTGTCGCGCTAGTTTCCGCAGCATATCATTCATTTTGACGAACGTTCCATCACGATTCCATGTGTCAAAATAGTACCGAACAGCGCTCATTAGCGGAAAATCTTTCGGAAGCATGCGCCATTGACAGCCTGTGCGATGGTTGTCCAGCAGGGCGTTGACGATCGCACGGCGATCGATGTCGGTCGGACGCCCGCCGTTGGGCGACGGGGTGACGACCAGTGGCGCGATGGCGGCCCATTGCGCATCGGTCAGATCGGTCGCATCCTTGGTTGGG
>NZ_JPIM01000118.1 GCF_000735195.1 Chloroflexus sp. MS-G | reverse complement strand
GTTGAGTAGTGGGGCAAGACGATGCCTTGTCGTAGGAAGCACGAACCCTCTCTTCTTCACCTTGAAGCGAGGGATGCCTGTCACCGTATCGTCAGGGAGAATAGGGGGCGATTCCCAACCCTCCTCCACATGGCGCGCCGATGCGACAAGCGGACGTGAAAACGGCATAGCGAGGCATGACATTCATCGGCGTATCAGACACGACCGGGCATTAACGTTTTGGTGCAGACGTAACGTCATTCATCATGCCGACGGCGTTTGTTTAACCTGAAGCGGTACGGTTACCTGCCACTGGAGCATTCCAATACCAGCCATGCCTACCAGTGCCAGCAAAACAAACATAGTGTGATAACCTGCAAAAGTTGCCAACAGACCAACGAACATCGGCCCGATAGCTGCTACTGGCGCCAATGCCAGATTTGCAACCCCGATATAGGTTGTTCGTTCTGCTGGTGGGCTGAACGCAAAGACAAGCGTAAAACCGGAAAGTTGATAACCAGCCTGGGCTGCTCCAACCAGAGCAAAGACGAAGAAAAACCAAATGCTTGTTGGTGCGATCAATGCCAGTAGTAGGGCTATCATACCCATACCTGCCGATAGTATCAGCACTTGCTTGTGTCCCCAGCGGTCGGCCAACGCACCCAGACCGATATTTCCAACTGCCTGCGCTGCCAGCATAACACTGGTGAATAACCCAATATCGGCGGCTGGCAACTGAAACCGCTCAAGTGCAGCCGCCGTCAGAAAACTATGCCCTGTTAAGCCGAATGCAATTGCTGCACGACAAAAAAGGTAACGACGAAATGCAACATCACGGTGTAGTAACGGTATGAGGCCCCGTAAGAAGACATGAAATGGACGGGCAGGAATTGGCGCCTGCGCCGGTTCTACCGTCAAGGCGAGAAAGATATACGAAATCACCATCGCTGCAAAGCAGATAAGGGCGAGGATGCCGGCACTCTGCGGAAATGGTTGCTGGGACAGAATGGTTGCTGCTAGTACCCCACCGCCAATGCCAAACAGACCGCCTAAGCCAGCCTGTAGTCCAAAGAATAGCCCCCAACGTTGGGCTGGTATGATGCGGGCTATCAAATCTTGCCAGGCGATAGATGTTAAACCGGCACAGGTTGCAAAGATGGCATATAAACTCAAGACGATAACCAGCAAAATACTTGCTGGCAGGTCAGGAAGTGTCAGCAGAACGATCCCCAGTACCAGGAACGGTAACCGCTCACCGATTGTTGCTAGTAACACCCACGGTTTCCGTCGTGGCTGTGCTGCAATGAAGGGCGCTGTAAACAACCCCGGCAATAACCAGCCAGCAAAAAAGATTGCCGGGATGAGTCCTTGTACCCAGCGGGCATCCGTCAGTCGCTCGACGATTAACGGTAGTACTGTAAAGCGCGAAACCAGACTGATCCCAAATGTAAATGCACTGCCATCGAGGACGTTTAACCAGAAGTTGCGTTGGGCATAGCGAGCCAGTATCGCTTCCGATGGTGAAGACATAGCGAGAATTCCTGCCTTTGTTGAACGAATGCAACCATAACGGCTCTATCGTAGCGTTGTTTTATCGGTCGTGGATCGTCCACACGACGGATCATCTTCAGACGTATCTGTTCTTCCGTTGGCCTGGGTGGTGATCTTTTACGAACGGAACACTGCTCTGGCGTTCCCAGGTACTGTTGCTGCCATTGCCTGGTCTCTCTACGACTATCCTTACCAAATCCTAACAAAACCCTCGCATAACTCTAACGTTCGCGCAGTATGCTACGGCTGTAGGAAAAATGTGAGTCAGTTCACAAAAAATGAAGGGGTTACAAGCAATGACGTTGACACAAAATCAATCAACAGCTACTGAAATCTCACCACGCGAACTGTATGCCCGTCTTCTGAGCGCACAACCATTCTTCATCCTTGATGTGCGCAATGAAGAGGAATTTAAGCGAATGCCGATTGAAGGTCATGCGACCCTGCGCACGCTTAATCTCCCGTACTTCGACTTTATCGAGGATGAAGAGGCGGCACTGGCCCGGATGCCGAAAGATGTTACAGAAGTGGTTGTAGTCTGTGCTAAAGGTGGCGCCTCACAGTACGTAGCCGAAGTCCTGAACAATCACGGCTATCGTGCGGTGTCGCTCAGTGAAGGGATGATTGGCTGGGGTAACTACTACGATGTTCGTGACGTGGTTAGCAAAGAGTGGGGGCGGATTGTACAAATTGCCCGTCCTGCTCGTGGCGATCTGAGTTTTGCTATCATTAGCGGTGAGCAAGCGGTGCTAATCGATCCGCTGCGCCATATCAATGTATACCGCGAGCTGATTGATCATGCTGGGGCGAAGCTCACACTTATCCTCGATACGCACGTTCACGCCGATCACATCAGCGGCGGGCCAGCGCTGGCAAAAGAGACTGGTGCACCGTACTATATCCATCCTTACGACGCCATTCACCCAATCGATATGTTACCTGCGGTGATTGCCTACGAACCGCTGCGGGATGGACAGGTGTTCCAGATTGGCCAGGTGCGTATCACAACAATCTGGTATCCTGGTCATACACTTGGTCAAGTCAATTTCCTGGCTGAAACACCGGATGGTGGGCGCTATCTCTTTACCGGTGACGGTATCTTCTTGCGTTCGTTCGGACGCCCCGATCTTGGTGGTAAAGGCGAGGCTTGGACGCCAATCCTCTACCGCAGTATGTTCGAGTGGCTGCCACGTCATTTAACCGACGATACGGTCATCTTGCCAGCCCACTTTAGCTCGCTTGAAGAGGATGCCGGGAATGGTATCTTTGCGGCACCGTTTGCACAGGTACGCGCTCAGAACGATAGTCTGCGACCGCGCTCGCTCGAAGAGTTCACTACCTTCGTGTTGAGCCATCTGCCGGTGTTCCCGCCCGAATATGTTGAGATCAAGCGGGTGAACATCGGTCTGGTTGAGCCGTGTGAAGGCAAGGCCAGCGAGCTTGAGCTAGGCAAGAATATTTGTGCATTGGCCGGGTAGACGTTATACAATAAGAAGCAGTAGCGGCAGTAGGTGCATTACCACCGCCAGCAATTCATAGGGAGGCGAAACATTATGCCACATTTCGATCAGACACTCGACGTAAAGGGGGCCAAGTGCCCGATGCCACTGGTCAAGAGCCGAAAGGCAATCGCTGAATTACCGGTAGGGCAGGTCTTGCAGGTCATCTCGACGGATCGTGGGTCGGTGGCCGATTTTCAAGGATGGGCCAAGACTGCTAAAAATGTCGAACTGATTGCGCAAGAGACTGTGCAAGAGAATGGACAGGAGCTGTACGTTCACTACCTGCGGCGCACGGCCTGATTAGGAAGATTTCAGCGTAGGAAGGAAACCCATGTCAACTCCAACCACAGAAGTGATTGATACACAGGCGCTGCTGGCCCGCATTGCAGAGCTTGAACAGCGGGTGGCGGCACTTGAGCAATCACCGGCTCAGGGGATCGAAGATCGGCTGGCGATGGTAGTCTTTTCCGGCGATCTCGATAAGGCCATTGCCGCATTTATTATCGCGACCGGTGCTGCTTCGATGGGCCTGGAAGTAAGTATGTTCTTCACCTTCTGGGGGATCAGTGCAGTAAAGAAACAGAAGGTCTTCAGTGGCAAGAACATTCTCGAACAGGGCTTCACCGCGATGCTTCCCGGCAAACTGGGTGAGCTTGGTCTGTCGCAGATGAATTTCTTCGGTGTTGGTGCACAGATCATCCGGAATCTGATGAAGAAGCACGACGTAGCGTCGCCGGAAGAACTCTTCGCAATGGCCCGTGAGCTAGGGGTGCGGATGGTCGTGTGCGATATGTCGCGTGAACTGCTCGGTATCAAAGATGAAGAGCTGGTAGATGGTCTGGAGACCGGTGGTGTTGCTACCTTCCTTGGTGACGCTGCCCGTGCTAAAGTAACGCTGTTTATCTAAAAATAGGTAAACTGAACTGCGATTATTGATCGACGACGGCGCGATCACCGCTCAATGAGCGCGCCGTCGTTTATTGTGAAAGGATAGTGATTATGTTTCGCCAACTATTTCGTCATCTGCGAGAAGCACAACCGCATCAAGTTGCAACGATGACGGTGCAAGAATTGAAAACGCAACTGGATGCACGTACTCCGATGGTGCTGGTTGACGTGCGTCAGCCAGAGGAATTTGCTTACGATGGTCATGTCGCCGGAGCGCGTTTGCTGCCGTTGCCGGTACTGGCAACGCGGTTAAACGAACTTCCGAAAGACCAGCCGATTGTCTGTATCTGTCGTTCAGGAAATCGCAGTCAGGTGGCCTGTGAAATGCTCCAACGCTATGGCTTTACCAATGTTACCAACGTTGTGGGTGGAATGATTGCGTGGCAACGCGCTGGTTATCCGGTCAATCGCCAGGCGTAAGATGTGCACCAGTGTGAGTGCTTTTGGGGCACGCAGGATTGTCATCTCGCCTTCGTATGGTCGATCTGCTAGAAACGTTAAACGATAGGATATGGACACCGTTATGCAACACCAGACTACTTGCAACGCTCTCCAACAGCAAACCGAAGTTGCACCGTTGCGCAGTTATGCGGTCACCGACCGCGTTTTACTAGCAGCACAGCCACAGCCAGCAGACTGGCAACGCTTCGTTGAAGCCGGGTATCAGACGGTTCTCAATATTCGGAGCGACCCCGAACGGGCAGCCGTTCAGGCGGTAGCAGCCCGTGCAGTGGGACTCCGTTATATACACGCTCCCTGGCCAGCTTACGAACTCGAACCTGAACATCTCGCCGAGTTTGCACGTATTGTCGAAGATCCGGCAACCGGTAAACTTGTGTTCCACTGTCGAAGCGCTACTCGGGTAGGCCTGATCTGGATGCTCTACCGAATGGTGCAGCAAGGTTGGAGCCGTGAGCAGGCCGAGGCCGAATTACGTGCCGCCGGTTACGATGATGATGCTATCGAGACATTTGATTTTTGCGCAAGCGATTTCTTTGAACGGTTCGATCCGCAGCAGAGGTAGGGGAGTGTTATGACACCCGTTTCAGCTCGGCAGCCTGGCGTGCAGGCTGCGCTGTTAGCGGCAATTTATCGATACCTTCCATTTCTTAACTGGCTGCGCCATTACCGTCGTGAACATCTGCCAAGCGATGTTGTGGCAGGTATTGTGACAGCCATTATGCTCATCCCGCAGAGCATGGCATATGCCCAGTTGGCCGGTCTGCCTCCCCAGATCGGCCTCTACGCCTCAGTTGCACCGCTCGTTGTATATGCCTTGCTTGGTACTTCCGGACAGCTTTCCGTAGGGCCGGTGGCTATTACCTCATTACTGGTGTTTAACGGGGTAAGTACGCTTGCCGATCCGGGGAGCGAGCGGTATCTGCAACTAGTGCTCTTACTGGCCTTCATGGTCGGTGTAATAAAACTGACGTTGGGTATACTGCGGTTAGGCGCGATTCTGAACTTTATCTCGCATCCAGTCCTGACGGCTTTTACCAGTGCTTCGGCGCTGATCATTGCGGTTGGTCAGTTGAAATATATTCTCGGTTACCGCATTGGCGGTGAACATCTGCACGAAACCATCATACAGGCTATCGCTGGCTTAAGCCAGACAAATCTGGTCACGTTCACCATCGGGCTGGCGAGTATCGGCCTGCTCGTCTTCTTCCGGCAGGGCTTGCGCTTGCTCTTGCGCCGCATCGGCTTGCCACCATTGGCAGTGACACTAATCGTCAGTGGTGCACCACTCTTAACCGTCATTTTGGGTATTCTGGTTGTACAAGGATTGCAGCTCGATCAGACTGCCCGTGTTGCTGTGGTGGGTGCAATTCCGCCCGGTATTTCGCCGATAAGTGTACCGCCGTTCGGAATGGCCGACATGCAGGCGCTCTTACCAACCGCACTGACAATTGTCCTGGTGAGCGTCGTCGAGTCGATTGCTGTGGCGAAGGCCCTGGCCAGTAAACGACGACAAGCTATCGATCCCGATCAGGAGTTAGTTGCCCTGGGTGCAGCGAACATGACGGCCAGCTTCTTCAGTGGCTATCCGGTTACCGGTGGCTTTGCTCGCTCGGTCGTTAATGCCCAGGCCGGCGCGATCACTGGTCTGGCGTCACTGGTAACAGCCCTTGGGATCGCGGTGATTTTGCTCTTTTTCACACCGATCTTTTACTACCTACCGCAAGCTGTGCTGGCGGCGACAGTTATTGTGGCCGTTATCGGCCTGGTAGATCTGCAAGAACCGCAGCGCATCTGGCGTACTAATCGCGGCGATGCGTTTACCTGGCTTATCACCTTTCTGGGTGTACTCACCCTGGGTATCGAAAACGGTATCTTTGTCGGTGTTGCCTCGGCATTAATCCTCTATCTGTGGCGAACCAGTCGTCCGCACATTGCGATTGTCGGGCGCCTTGGCAATAGCGAGGTATACCGCAACGTTGAACGTCATCAGGTCAAGACCTGGCCACACGTTGTGGCAGTACGGGTTGATGAAAGTCTCTACTTTGCTAACACGCGCTATCTTGAGAGTGCGCTATTGCAGATCGTTGCCGAACGACCGGAGGTGAAACATCTGGTATTGATCGGTTCAGCTATCAACTTCATTGACTCGAGTGCCCTCCACACTCTTGAACATCTTATCGATGAACTACGTGATGCTGGGGTTGAATTTCATCTGGCCGACATCAAGGGGCCGGTGATGGATCGGCTCAAACAGTCGGAGCTAATCAATAAAATCGGTTACGATCATATCCATATGACGACGCACGCCGCAATGCTGGCCCTGGGATGTAACGATTAATTGGGGAGGGTGTATCACGGTGCAACACGCTTTCAAATTCGCTGTGCTGGTTGTGCTTGCCATCTTAACTGCGTGTGGGGCAACGACAACCATCTCTAATACAACGTCCACATCAAAAGAGATAACTGTGGCTCAGTTGAAGAACATGCTTGATCAAAACGAGAACTTCTTGCTGCTTGATGTGCGGACTCCCGCCGAATTCTTGCAAGATGGACGGGTTGCACAATCAACACTTATTCCCTTGCAAGAGCTTGAACAGCGCTTGAATGAACTACCTACCGATAAGCCAATTGTCTGTATCTGCCGGTCGGGGAATCGTAGTGCTGCGGCGTGCGATCTGCTAAGGTCACGCGGCTACGAGGCAATTAACGTTGCCGGTGGTATACGAGCATGGAAAGCTGCTGGATATCCGACAGTATTCGGCCAGTGAGCGCACCGGTCGTTCTCTGGAGGGTGCAAATCGTAGGGGCACGGGATACCGTGCCCTCGAAGTTTTCAAGGTTTCCGGTTTTCGGTGATGCTTAGTACCTATCCGAATATCTCGTCATCGCGTCCACGACGGATGAACCCTGTCGATGGAAGAAACACGATTGACGACTAGCCTGATGCCGACGGGAACACATGTTGGGTTATGACACCGCACAGGGCGAGACAGCGTCTCGCCCCTCCTTCTTTTCGTGCCACAGGCGGGTATCAGGTGTAAACCCTGCATGCCATCGTACCAATCAGCGACCCACACGCCTGGAAAAAATCATTCTCCTCACGATAGCCTGGGCCGAAACTTATAACCGTACACTAAGACGCCATCCTCACCGGTATCCATTAACCGTCGTGTGACCATCTCAACCGGCATACCAATTGTGAGTTCTGATTCGTCGCAATCAGTGAGCTGTGCGGTCACCAGCGGGCCTTCTTCTAACCGCACCAGTGCCACCGGATAGACCCCAAAGCTGGCAAAGCCTTCTGGTGTCTGTCGTAGTACGCTAAAGCTATAGATTTCACCCCGTCCACTCAATTGATACGGCTCCCAATCGTTGGGGTCTTCATCAAGGGCTGGTGGCTGAGGCGGAAAGCGCACCTCACCAGTGTGGCGATGACGTTGTCCTTCAAGACGATAGCGGGGCACACGATCCCGCCAGTGTCGCGCTATTTTCATGGTGCAAAACCTCCTGCAAAGATCGCGAGAGTAGCAGCAAGGCCAATCGCGATACACCAGAAGAAGAGACCAATGACCAGCAGGATGATCGAAATATAGAGCGCCTTCTGCGATGGCAGGTTCATCCCAGACTGGATTGCCAAATAATTGAGATAAATCCCGTAAATGACCAAGGCTAGTGAAAGGATCCAGCCCAGAAGTGGGATAGAAGATACAATAAATTGGGCCACAGATAACGGTGACGAGAAGAGGGAGATACCCCAGGCCAATTCGCCAAAGCTGCCAGTACCACCAAAGGCCCGACCTAGCAAGTAAATGAACCCCCAAATCACTAATGAGCCGATAATTGTGCCGAAAACCCCTCCGAAGACAACAAAGATCGGATTAGATTGCTGAGCGATGGCTGTCTCGATCGCGTCTGGGGATAACCCTTGAGCCTCAAGTTGCGCTCGAAGTTCCCCCATCCGAAAAGGGGATGTGATAGCCGAAATAATCCCATTGATAACACTGGCAATGGCCGCATAGATCAATGCCCAACCAAGATTATCCCGCTCGTGCCGCTCGAACGTTTGTACCGACGGATTGGTAAGAACTGCAACGCTACCGTTAATCATCTCTTGAATCATGGGGTATGCTCCTGTGTTGCAAATAGCGGAAGCAGCCATATTGTACCCACGCAACGAATATTGTGAAGAGGATGGCTCATGATTCGCGAATCAGGACATGGCTAACTGCCGTTGTACCAATACCTCCGAGCGATTGTGCGAACCCAACACGAGCGTTGGTCACCTGAGTAGCACCGGCCTGACCACGAAGTTGTTGGGCAATCTCGATTACCTGATAGATACCGGTTGCGCCACCGACATCGCCACGTGCTTTGTAACCACCTGCCGTCGCAATCGGTGTCTTTCCGCCTGGGGTAATCGCCCCCTCGGCAGCATGACGCGGAGCAGTACCGGTTTCGTAACAGCCGATTGCCTCAAGAGCCAGAGTTGCCGCTATTCCATGAGGGTCAGTCAATTCCCACACATCAACATCACCGACACCTAAATGAGCGCGGCCAAGTGCAATATGGGCGCTGGCGCGGGCTGCACTCAGATCGAGTGGATTCCGTCGCCGGTGCAAGGCTGGATGGTCGGTCGCAACTGCTGCACCGGCAATGCGGATTCGCACCCCATCAAGTTCACGGGCCAGATTCTCGTTCACAATCAATAATGCAGCAGCGCCATCGGCCAGCGTACTACAATCGAGCATATTGATCGGCGAGGCAATCTGGGCCGCCTTTCGGTATTTACTGGCATCTATCGGAAAGCGATACAGTGCCAGCGGATTCTTCGCGCCGTTGGCATGAGCGTTGATCGGGAAGGGGGCAAAGGCATCAGCAGAGTAGCCGTATTCGTACATATAGCGACGCATAAGCATGGCCCACTGCGCCGTCAGCGTTACGCCGTGCAATGCCTCTTCGTTGCTATCGGTTGCCATTGCTTGGGCCGCTTCGATTTCGTCTTCAAGGTGATCGGTAACCTTCTCAACCCCGATCACCAACGCGACCGGTAACCCGTGTTGTACTGCCTGGACCGCCTGATACAGCGCCAGTGCACCGCTCGCACCGGCGGCTTCAACGCGCAGCGCCGGGATTGAAGGCGATAGGCCCAGCATGCTTGCCAGATAGGCGCCGAGTTGACTCTGCCCGTACAACTCCTCGCTGAAGGCACTACCAACGTAGAGGGCGCCAATGTGATGCGGAGCAATACTTGGGACGTTCATCAGTGCAGTACGCGCTGCTTCGCTCGCCAGATCGGCCAAACTGCGCTGATAATGCTCACCAACGGCGGTTGCGCCCATCCCTGCAATATAGACATTTGACATAATAGACCTCTTGTCTTATCCCATCACCAGCTTGCCACGCCATTTGGCGTAGATAGCGTAATCAATCATCACTGCCCGCTTCAGATATGTAGCTGTAAGTGGTGCTCGTTCGCGGCGTTCCAGAACTGCCTCGGTAACGGTTAGGGCATAGGCATCGGAACCGGCGCCACTGCCATAAGTCGTCATAAAGATCGTATCACCTGGTTGGGCGATATCGAGGATTGCACAGAGACCTATGAGAGCTGCCCCCGAATAGGTATTGCCGATCTGTGGACTGAGCAACCCGGGCGCTACTTGCCGATCGGTAAAACCGAGTCGTTTAGCAACTGCTTGAGGAAACTTGGCGTTGGGCTGGTGAAAAACAGCATAGGTGAAATCGGCAGCCGTGCGCCCCAGTTGCCGCAGTAATTCACCGGCTGCTGATTGAATCTGGTGGAAGTAGGCCGGTTCACCGGTGAAGCGATTGCCGTGCACTGGGTACGGACGATCAGCGCGTCGGTAGAAGTCGGGAGTATCGGTGACATACGAGATCGTGGCATCGACGGTTGCCAATGCCTCTTCCGCCGGGCCAACGATCAGGGCAGCGGCGCCAGCAGAAGCAGTATACTCCAGGGCATCACCGGGACGACCCTGCGCGGTATCGGCGCCGATTGCCAGTGCATAACGTTGCATTCCACTGCCTACCAATGCCATTGCGGCAGTTAATGCCTCGGAACCGGCCTTACAGGCAAATTCCCAGTCGGCAGCGCTTACCCACGGACCTGCCCCCAGCGCATCGGCGACGACTGTGCCCGATGGTTTAACGCTGTACGGATGGCTTTCGCTTCCGATCCACACAGCACCCAGTGCTGAAGCCGGAATGGAAGCGCGGGCAAGCGCATTTCGCGCTGCTTCGATAGACATCGTAATTGTATCTTCGTCAGGGCCGGGTACACTTTTGGCTTCAACAGGCGTACCGCTTTGTCCGTCCGTCCAGATTCGAGCTATTTCACGAGCCGCAATCCGGTAGCGTGGGATGTATGTCCCATACCCAATAATGCCAACCGGCTGTTGTGGTTTCATCATGAGAGATGCTCCGTGCTGATATTCAAGGCAACAGAATAGAAGTGCTCGCCGCGCAGCGACGAACATGTATCGCAACCGACTCACAATATCTGATTGCTGACAATTCAGGGTGAACAGCGCGGCATTGCGCCCTTCAGATGAATGGCGGCCTGCTGAAATTCATATACAGGCCGCCAGAGTCATCGGATTAGTTACGGGTGGGATCGCCGACGCGCCGTCCTTCAAGCTCGGCGATAATCTCTTCGGCGCGAGTCAGCTTGATATTGCGTTCGGCAACCATACGCCGGGCAACTTCATCGACCAGCGTGCCACTGGCGCCAGCGGCCAGCGCAATCTGACGGGCATGTAAACTCATGTGCCCCTGCTGGATACCTTCGCAGGCCAGTGCTCGCATCGCAGCCAGATTATTGGCCAACCCCGCCGCTACACAGACTTCTGCCAGTTCGCTGGCACTGCGTACACCAAGGAGTTTCAATGCAGCCTGTGCCGTAGGATGAACCTTTGTCGCCCCACCGACAATACCGACTGCCAGTGGCATTTCCAAGGTACCGACCAGGTTCCCCTGTTCATCGCGTTCCCAGTGTGAGAGGGAGGTATAGCGACCATTGCGACTAGCGTAAGCATGAGCGCCCGCCTCAACCGCTCGCCAGTCGTTACCGGTAGCGACCAGCACTGGATCGATCCCGTTCATAATGCCCTTGTTGTGCGTCGCTGCCCGATAGGGATCAACGACGGCAAAGGCATAAGCCCAGAGGATACCTTCAACGACCTCCTCGCCACTGAGACCGTCACGGGCCAGTGAGGCCGCCGGTACCACACAACGAGCACGAGCCAACCGGCGGTCGGTCAAGTTCGAGAGGATGCGCAGGTATACGCGACCTCCAGTCATTTCGGCCAGCAGCGGTGCAACTGCCTCGGCCATGGTATTCACCGCGTTCGCCCCCATTGCGTCGCGGCAATCGACAATCAAGTGAACGACCAGCATTGGCCCCATGGGGCTAGTTGGGAAGAAGCGCACCTCGACATCGCGAGCGCCACCACCGAGACTGACTAGTGATCGGCTTTGAGCATTTGCCAGCGCGAGTATCTCTTCTTTACGCGACAGGATGGTCTGGCGAGCCTGATCGGGATCACTAATATGAACCAACTGAACCTGGCCGATCATCAGCGGCTCGGTGCTACTCGTCTCAAATCCCCCACCATCGCGTACCATACGTGCAGCGTAACTGGCCCCGGCCACGATTGATGGTTCTTCGACCACCATTGGTATCAGATAGTCGCGGCCATTAATACGGAAGTTGGTCGCAATGCCAAGAGGCAGGTTATACGTACCAACGACATTCTCAATCATCTTATCGGCGCGCTCAATGGTGAGTGCACCACCCTGACCGCCGTGCAAGGCGCGTAAATCTTCATCTACCAATCCATCAAAGGACTTAACCATCTGTAATCGCTCGAAGGGATTGAGTTGATAAAATCCTTGTAAGCGAGAATTTTTGGTCCCCATAAGAGGACTCCTCCTTCATACTTGCACCAGACATTTTTCGTATCCGCAATATACGATACCACGACAATAGTGCGAAGGCGGTTAACAACAACTGTCAAAACCTATCATGCACCTGTCGGGGAGCTGTCATGCGAGCTTTTGAGTGTTAAAGAGCCGAATTATGGTACAATGCACAGTATGAAACGAAAACACTTGTTCGCTCTTTTTATCAGTCTGCTCTGGGTTAGTGCCTGTTCATCGACACCATCCCTACCGTTGCTGGCCGAGCTTCTGCCGGGTCCGCCGGCTTATTCCCAACCGATGGTTGCCTTCTTCTACCGCGATGAACAGGGAGCACGGCTCGTCAGTCATATAAGTGTTAGTGCAGAGCGACCGCTGCCACTCGATCCGCCAGCGCAGCAGGTATGGCTTGGTGGTCTCGATCCACCGCCTGAACTGGTTATCCGTGAGGTAGACGGCGTGCAATATGGGCTGGTGATTGCACAGGGTGTCTGGCGATCTGCCGGTAACTATGGGCCGGGCGGAGCGTGGCTTTATACCATTGAAACGCCATCGTTACAGCCGTTCAATCTGGTTGAAGTCGAGCTGAAACAGTTGTTGGCCGATAACCGCTACGAAGGTCAGGTTGTCACAACGCGAGCTGCCCTGCTTGTTTCCAGCAGTACCAGTTTGCTGGTCGATCTGATCGGACCCGGTGGTGTACCGGCTGCCAATGCGTACCAAATCAAACTACGGAATGGTGATCGGGATCAGGCTGCGCTTGCTCGATTACAAGTCAGTGGTGCGGTGCGCTACGGCTACACTGAAGTCATTGGCCTCTGGAAACGTGGGCAGCTTGAGCCGTTATTGATCTCACCGTTACCGCAAGCACCTTGATAATACATAGAAGATGGTTTCGTCTATGTAACGGCTTGCCCACCAAATGAGCTAAGCGAACGTTCTGTCTGTGCTCTGCGTTCCCTCGGGTGATGTGAGTCGTTCCAGCAATAGGGGTGTGGATTGCACGCGCATTCCGCATAATCGGCTCACGGTTCGACAGATGAAATCTGTCGATGGATGGAACACGATGGACTCCTTGTCCTCACGAGCGCATCCTGATAGACGGGCATAGCAGTGCTGCGCCCCGATCCATCTTTTTCCGCGACAGGATATGTCAGATAGGCGCTTCATCCCGCTCTACTCGGTAGGAACGACGAAAAAAGATGATTTCAGGCGCGGTACGTACCATCTATGCGGGCCGGAGGCCCGCGTACCCGGGTGCGGTACGC
>NZ_JPIM01000117.1 GCF_000735195.1 Chloroflexus sp. MS-G | reverse complement strand
TCAGATCCACCATCGACCTCATGAACCTGCTCTGGGTAATGCCAGCGAAGGGATTACACCGTCGCACCACCGGTGCTTGTCCGGTATTTACGCCACCCTTCGCGGGTGGCGTTTTTAGTTGGAGGAAGGGTATGTCACTACAAACTCGTTTGCGCGAATGGCTACCGCGCTTGCAAGTTCCTCCCGCATGGGGTATTGATCCTGTGCCTGCCGAGCATCGTCGGTTGCGCTGGTTCGACATCTTTGTGCTGTGGTCGAGTCTTGGTGTTGGGTTACTGGTGTTGGAAGCAGGAGCGTTGCTGGTGCCCGGCTTGAGTTTGCTGCAAGCATTACTGGCAATTCTGGTCGGGACAGCAATTGGCACCCTCTTGCTAGCGCTGGTTGGGATATTGGGAAGTGAGCACGGTATCCCCACGATGGTTCTGCTCCGCTCGGTGTTTGGAAAGCAAGGTTCTTACCTGGCAACGATCTTTAACGTTGTGCAACTGGTGGGCTGGACAGCCTTCGAGCTGTGGGTGATTGGCTTAGCTGCCGATCAGGTCGGGCAAGCCTTGTTTGGTGTGAGTAATCGTACTCTCTGGGTAGCAATCTTCGCGGTCTGGTGTACCCTGCTCGCTCTCGGTGGTCCCCTTGTCGTAGTGCGAGAATGGCTAGAGAAGTTTGGTATCTGGATTGTGTATGCGGTGACAATCTGGATGACGATCTATCTGTTTACCCATTACGACATCCTGGCGCTGTTGAGTCGGCCGGGGACAGGCGAGATGCCATTTTGGTTAGGTGTTGATCTGGTAGCGGCAATGCCTATCTCCTGGATACCGCTCGTAGCCGATTATAACCGGTTTGTCCGTCGCTCGAAGGATAGTTTCTGGGGGACATACCTTGGTTTTGCGCTGACTAATATCTGGTTTTATAGCCTTGGCGCACTCTTTTTGTTAACCGCAAATGTGAGTGAGCCAACCCCTGAACATCTCATCACGGCGATTATGGCGATGACGGGAGGCATCGTGGCGTTGGCGGTCATTCTGGTTGATGAGACCGACAATGCGTTTGCCGACATCTACTCGACAGCAATTTCGATCCAAAATGTCTTTCCGCAATTTAACCAGCGTCTCTTGATCATCCTTACCGGCGTCATCGGTTTTATCTTCGCAACCATCCTCACCATGAGCGAATACTTCAACTTTTTGCTGTTGATCGGTTCGCTATTCGTACCGCTCTTCGGCATCGTACTGGCAGATTATTTCGTGGTGCGTCGCTGGGGATTGGCCGAAGAAGCTGGTGAATGGCGGATTAGTGCTCTGGTCGCGTGGTTGGCGGGTATCTTGATCTATCAAGCGATTACGCAGTGGGCACCGCAAATCGGGGCTAGTATTCCCTGTTTTCTACTGACATTCTTGTTGTACACCGGTTTACGTCGGCTCTGGCAACAGCGGCTGGTGCGTGTCTCGCGTGAAGGATGACGAGTGGGAAGGACAGGGGCGGTTACCGAAGTTTTTGGTGAGCGAAGGTCAGAGCCTTCGTTCACCGGCCATCGCAAACCTCTCTGCAAGACAAATGACCTGATCGTTTACCGGTATTTACTAAGAGAAAGGAATGGCCGTGAAGACACGTTTTATTGCTCAGGCGGTCGTACTTATTGCACTGGGGGTGGCATTAGCGCCGTTTACCTCATTTCCGGTCGGTATCGCCCGTATCAATCCTACCCAACACTTCATTAATGTGATCGCTGCTGTGTTGTTGGGTCCGTGGTGGGCAACCGGTATTGCTGGTGTGATTGCCGTGTTGCGCATTTCGATGGGGGTTGGTACAGTCCTGGCCTTTCCAGGTGGGATGATCGGGGCGTTGCTGGCCGGTCTGGTCTTCCGTTTCACGCGCAATATCTATCTGGCCGCCCTGGGTGAGATTGTCGGTACCGGTATTATCGCTGCCCTCGTAAGTGGCCTATGGGTTGCGCCGGTCTTTATGCAAAAGTCAATGGCGCTGAGCCTGCTGATCGCTTCGTTTCTCGGTAGTACCATCGTCGGATCGGCAATTGGATTAATCGTTCTCAAAGCGCTTGAGCGTGCCGGTGTGGTTCGTCTTGTCGAGCAACGTGGGAGTGTCAATTGACCGGTAGTCAGATTGAAGTTCGCCGTTTCTCCTATCGCTATCCGCAGTTGGGATCGCAATGGGCGTTGCGCAACATCGAAGCGCAGATCAACGCTGGCGAGTATGTGTTGCTCTGTGGAGCGAGTGGCAGCGGTAAATCGACACTTGTGCGGGCACTCACTGGCCTTATTCCTCACGGGTACGATGGGGTTATTGAGGGTTCAATCGTGATTGACGGGGTTGATACCCGCAGCCGACCGCTCGCCGAGTGGTTGATGACGGTCGGTGTGGTGTTTCAGTCACCGCAGTGGCAACTCTTTAACAGCACCGTTACCCGTGAGCTGGCCTTTGGCTTAGAGAGTCTGGGTTGTCAACGACAAGTGATGCGGCAGCGGATTGATGCAGTCGCTGCTCAGCTTGGGATTGAGCATTTACTCGAACGCAACCCACAACAACTCTCTGCCGGTGAACAGCTTCTGGTTGCGTTAGGGACGGTGCTGGTGGTTGGTGCACGGATTATTGTGCTTGATGAACCGTTTGCCAATCTCGACGGTATGCATGTGGCCCAGGTGCAAGCGATCCTGCGCACACTCCATCAACAGGGCGTGACGATCATTGTGGCCGAGCATCGCCTTGGCCTGGTTGCTGCCGATGCTACTCGGATGATCGTCTTGCACGCAGGGCAGATTGCACTCGATGGACGACCCGCTGACGTTTTGGCTCACGATATTCGTCGATTCCATCTCGAACCACCGCTACCGACGCAGATCGGTCGCGTTTTGGGTCTTGATCCGCTGCCGCTTACGGTTGAAGCATTGCTGGCGCGAGTTGATCGGCAGCAGTTTATGGAAGTGTATCAGCCATCAGTTGTGACCCTTCAGCGGGGCAATGGCTCGCCCCTACTTCGCACACACCAGCTCACTTACGCTATCGGGCAACGGCAACTGCTCGATAGCATTGATTTGCAAGTACATGCAGGTGAGAGTGTAGCTATTGTTGGCGCTAATGGTGCTGGTAAAACCACGCTGATCAAACACTTCAACGGCCTCTACCGTCCACAACACGGTCGCGTGAACGTATTGGGTCGCGATACACGCACGACACCAGTTTCGGAACTAGCGCGATCAGTAGGAATGGTATTCCAACATCCTGATGATCAACTGTTTTGCGCTAGCGTGCGTGATGAGGTGGCAATTGGTGCCAGAGTGATGGGTGTCTTCGATCCGGCGCGGCTGAGAGATGTTTTGCAAGCACTTCAGCTTGAACCGCTTGCCGACCGGTCGCCCTTCGCGCTCAGCGCTGGCGAGAAACGGCGTCTGACGCTGGCTGCAGCAATGCTGATCGATCCGCCCATTCTGGTACTCGATGAACCAACCACCGGTCTCGATTGGCCTGCTCGCCAGACATTAGCAACGTATATTCGTGAACAGACTACCGCTGGCCGAACGATCGTGATGGTTACTCATGATCTGGATTTTGCCGGTATGGTGTCATCGCGCTGGTTGGTGATGGCTGGCGGACGATTGATTGCCGACGACTCTCCGCTCGCTATCGTCAGCGATCCGGCTTGTATCGCTACGGCTAAGCTGTTGTTGCCCGAACGTTACCGACTTGCATTGGCGTTGCAGAGCAGCGATTCAGCGTCAACGACGATGATCCGTCAGGATGAGGTACCGTATGCCGGCTCTGCAAATTGATCCACGAGCGAAAATGGTGATCGCGTTGATCTGGACGGTCGCGATGACGATGGTTGAGAGTATTGCGGCCCTGATCTTGGGCCTGATCCCGATCATTATCATCGTCTACTGGAGCAAACAACAGCAGGCGTTTGCGCGCTGGCTCCGGCTGGCTCTGCTGATGATTGCCGGTTGGGTAGTGATTGCCTTTCTCACTCTCGATTGGCGGATGGCAGTGCTGATTGGCTTGCGGATTCTAGTGCTGGCGGGGATCTTTTTCGTATTCCTGCGCACCACCTCACCGGAAGACTTGGGTGGCGCGTTGCAGCAGATGGGGGTTCCGTTTTCCATCACCTTCCTGCTCACCTCTTCCTTGCAGTATGTTGGCGTGATGGAACATCGCATTCGCCAGATTATCGACGCTCAACGGGCGAGGGGTATTCCGCTAGAGCCGGGGTGGCATGCGCTCCGTTTTTACCCGGCATTACTCGTTCCGCTTCTGGTGCAATCTTTAATGGCTGCCGAACATCTAGCGGCGGCAATGGAGGTACGTGGGTTCAGTCGATCAGGTCGTAGTCAACTGGTCACGTATCACTGGCGCTCTCGCGACACGCTGGCTGTTGGGGTCACGTTGCTGGCAGCGCTGTTGATCTGGTTTCAATGTTGAGTGAAAGGAGCATGACACAACATGTCAACGATGTGATATACTCTCTGACCTGATGAGCAGATAATCCCCGTGTTCATCTCGGATAGTGCTTCAGCACTAGATTACATAAAACGAGTTTTGTGCCATGTCGTGCACAGCAGCAACAGAGGCGATCAATGGGCTGATCGCGCTTGGTAGGGTTTGTTTGTGTTCGGGAAGTTCTGAGATGTTCTGGAGGTGACCATGGTGTACAGATGGCGTATTACGTGGACGATGCTACTGGTCGTGACAGTCATCATCTTTGCCGGATGTGGTGCGCAACAGTCGCAAGGGTTGCCAACAACCGTACCTGCAACAGAAGCGACGGCTGTTTCTCAACCAACTGTAGAACCAACCACGATACCGATGCCAACGGAAGTACCAACTGCAGCGCCAACATCTAAGGAGAAACAGAAACTCACGATTCTTTCCTGGCAGGCGGTGACGACGCTTAACCCGCATCTAGCAACTGGCGTCAAAGACTTTAACGGCGCCACTGTTATTCTCGAACCGCTGGCCCGCTACAATGAGAACGATGAGTTAGTACCATTTCTGGCGGCCGAGATACCAACAATAGAAAATGGTGGTATCGCGCCCGATGGTACCAGCATAACCTGGAAGATTAAACCGGGCTTGAAGTGGTCGGACGGCAGTGATTTTACGATTGATGACATTATCTTTACCTGGCGCTACTGTGCCGACGAAACAACCGGCTGTACCAACAAGACATCCTTTGACCCGATTGCCAACATCGAGAAGATTGACGAGACGACCTTCAAGATCACATGGAAGGAACCGAACCCCAATCCGTACATCTCCTTTGTTGGCTCGGCCGGGATGATCCTGCAACAGAAGCAATTCGCGAATTGCATTGGCTCGGTTGCGAATACCGATGCCGAATGCCAGGCAGCTAATTTGGCGCCGATAGGTACCAATGCCTGGAGGCTGAAAGAGTTTCGTCCGGGCGATACCGTGATCTACGAGCGCAACCCTTTCTATCGCGATGCCGATACGGTTTTCTTCGATGAAGTTGAGTTGAAAGGAGGAGGTGATGCAGCCTCGGCAGCGCGTGCGGTCTGCACCACAGGAGAAGGTGATTTTGCATTGAACTTACAGGTACCCAAAGCAGTTCTCGAACCGATTCTGAAAGATGGTACTTGCGATGTAATTGCCGGTGGCTCAACAGGAGGTGTAGAGCGGATTGTGATCAACTTTGCCAATCCCGATCCAGCATTAGGCGACAAGCGTAGTGAGCCTGATCAGCCACATCCATTCCTGACCGATCCAGTCGTGCGGAAGGCGATTGCACTAGCAATCGATCGCAAGGCCATTGCCGAACAGCTCTACGGCCCGACTGGCGCGCCTACCTGTAATTTGCTCGTAGTGCCAGCAAGTGCCAATTCGCCTAACACCACGTGCGAGCGCAATGTTGAGGAAGCAAAACGCCTGCTAGATGAGGCCGGTTGGGTGCTTAAGGGTTCCGTGCGTGAAAAGGATGGGGTGAAGTTAGTTGTTACGCTTCAGACCAGCATCAACACCTTACGCCAGAATACCCAGGCCATTATTAAATCAAACCTGGCAGAGATCGGGATTCAGACCTACCTTAAAGCTATCGATCCCGCTGTCTTTTTCAGTGGCGATCCAGGGAATCCTGACACCCTGAACAAATTTTACGCCGATCTGCAAATGTACACCTTCGGCCCAAGCTCGCCTGATCCGCAATCGTATCTGGAGGGTTGGATTTGCGCCGAAGTAACTTCATCGGCTAACCGCTGGAATGGAAATAACGTCAGCCGTTACTGCAATCCGGCCTACGACGAACTCTTTTACCAGTTGAAGAAGGAATTTGATCCACAGCGTCGTATGGAACTGGCGATTCAGATGAACGATCTGCTGGTCAACGACATTGTGGAAATACCGTTGATCAACCGGTATACACCGGCGGTCAAGCTAAAGAATCTGATCGGCCCAACGTTCAACACGTTTGACAGCAGTTTGTGGAACATCGCAACTTGGCGACGAATTCCGTAGCGGGGAGCCAGGGTAAGACGGGTTGAGCACCTGCCCGGTTGATACGGCGATTATGGACTGCTGAAGCCATGCTTCAGCAGTCTATCCTACACTTCGGCTCTCGTTCGGTATAGTAGGAACCGATCGGCTGGCGCATCAGCGCACCATCGTTACACCCAAGCCCCCGCGTGCGGGGGGAGACCGAGGCTAAGGCCTGGGTACGCGGGCCGCTGGCCCGCCTGGTGCGGAGGGCGGAGGGGTATTACCTGGGTTCGCGGACCACCGGCCCGCCTGGTGCAGAGGGCAAAACCATCGTCACCCCCTGGCCCCCGCGTGCGGGGGAGACCGAGGCTACGGCCTAGGTCCGCAGGCCACCGGCCCGCCTGGTGCGGGGGGACGAGGGGTATTACCTGGGTACGCGGGCCACCGGCCCGCCTGGTGCGGGGGGTGGGGGGTATGGCCTGGGTTCGCGGGCCACTGGCCCGCCTGGTGCGGGGGACGAGGGGTATTACCTGGGTCCGCCGGCCACCGGCCCGCCTGGTGCGGGGGACGAGGGGTATTACCTGGGTCCGCCGGCCACCGGCCCGCCTGGTGCGGGGGGTGGGGGGTATGGCCTGGGTTCGCGGGCCACTGGCCCGCCTGGTGCAGGGGCCTGGGTACGCGGGCCACTGGCCCGCCTGGTGCGAGGGGGCTTGGGTACGCGGGCCACCGGCCCGCCTGGTGCGGAACGTCTACTGACAGCGCGTTGGATTATTGGCCTGCTCAAATACCCGCTCAAACTCGGCAAGATACGCTGCGGCTAGGGTGGGGTCATCGATAATCAACAGGTTCTCGTCGTTCGTGCGCTCAGCACGGCTGGTGAAGTTGTACGAACCGGTAATCACAATCCGTTCATCAATCACGATCACCTTGTGGTGCATCGTATAGCAATTCCCATCGGGCAAGACATTCAAACCTGCGTCTCGCAACGGGCCGAATTCAGAACCAACACCCTCAGCGTTGCGTTTCTCGAAGACGCCGCGTACCGGAATACCGGCCTGGTGACGAGCAATCATCGCGCTGGCAATCTCGTCACTGGTGAATGAAAAGGCCATAAACACCACCGACCGGCGGGCATTGGCGATGAGTTCGACAATGCGGGTTGCCGGTCGTTCTCGTGGCGTGAAGTAGTTCTCAATCGTGGCCTGCGCAGTGGTGAGGCGTGAGAACGGTGTCGTAGCTTGCTTGCTGTTGCCAAACCGACCAGCCGACATCTCGGCAAACTCGACGCGATAGTTTTCAACGATTGCCGGTATCGTGATCCGCAGCAGATTGTTGTTGTTGCGATAGGTGTCGTTTATTGTCACATTCCACGAGCCAGTCCAGACAATGCGCTGATCGATAATGATAAACTTACTGTGTAAGAAGGCTGTTGTTTCTTCCCAGCTTATCGGGATACCTGCCGCTTCGATCATACCGGCGAATTTCGCATCAACCGGGTCTTTCAGACTTTCACGGTCGAGGGCCAGATGGACGCGCACACCGCGTCGGTGAGCGGCAACCAGCGCCTCGGCGACCGGCTGCAACGTGTATTCAAACGTTGCCAGTTCAATGCTCTGACGTGCATTGGCAATGTCGGTCAGAATATCGCGCAGAAATGGCGGCGTGACCCGATTGCGCGGTACATCCGGGTAGACCAGCGATGGAGTGGTAAAATAGACCGCGATCTCGCCGCTGGTATCAGGTTTGGACTGGGTTTCAATACCGAATATTGCCGGATCAAGACCAAAACGGCGCAGATCAATAATCCCGGCATTGATTAGATAGCCGAGGGCGAGCAGCAAAAACAGCAGAATGATCTGGGTGCGATTGAGCCTGAGCCGACGGGGTTGCGAAGGAGGCGACTTACGGGTCATACGTTTCTCGATAGGCGACGACCCAGATGGGCCAGTAGGCTAAGCGGTAATGCGGCCAGCCAGCGACGCGGGTATGGCGGTGTCGTTGTTGTCGGCGGTGGGTTGTCGCTGACAGGCGTTGCGGCCGCCTGTTCGACAGTACCACCCAAGACCGGTACAACTGACGATACCGGTACCATCTGTGCCAACAGATGTTCGGCGGTAGATACCGAACCATCGGCCTGTAGTGCAGCGCGCACTGCTTTCCGAATCGCCAGCGCTACCTCTTCGGCGCTGGATTCGTCATCAACTGTGCGCGTCAATTCAATGGCCCGTGCCGTTGCCCATTGCAACCACTGTCTGGCCTGTTCATCGTTCAGGCCAGCCGTCAATCGCTCATCCTCCTGTAAGGCCTCTACCGCCAGGCGTTGGATTGGTGTCAGCTCACGGCTCATACCCTTACCCGGTGTTACAAACGTGAACGTGGATCGAGTGCATCACGCAGCCCGTCACCGACAAAATTAATGCTGAGCACGGTAAGAAAGATCAGAGCGCCGGGGAAGAGGGCAAGCCACGGCGCAGCCTGCAAATACTGACTCCCGTCGGTCACTAATCGGCCCCACGTTGGTGTATCAGGCGGGAAGCCAACACCCAGGAACGACAGGGTTGACTCGGTAATGATCGCACTCCCGACTTCCAGAGTCGCGGCCACGATAATCGGGCCGATAGCGTTGGGCAGAATATGACGAAACATAATTGCCGGACGACTGACCCCCAGCGCAATCGCTGCCTCGACGAATTCCTTCTCTTTGAGTGAGAGAAAGGTCGCCCGCACAATGCGCGCCGTGCTCATCCAGGCCAGACTACCGATCACAGTCACGACAATCGTGAAGATACCGGCTTCAGGTGATCCTATCAATTGAATAACAGGGTCACGGAAGAGGTAGACCACCAACAGGGTCAGAGGAATGACCGGTAGCGACAAAAAAAGATCGGTAATGCGCATTAAAATCTGATCGATCACTCCACCGAAAAAGCCAGCCGTCGCACCGATAATCGTACCCAGTGAAATCGCAATTGCCATGGCAGTTAGACCAACCAGGAGCGACACCCGGCCACCGTACAGCGCACGCGCTAGCAAGTCGCGGCCAAGGTCATCGGTACCAAACGGATGGATTGCGCTTGGCCCTGACAGAATATTAAGAAAATCGAGATGATCAATCGCGGTCTGCAAATCAACCCGATCCTGGATGAAGGGTGAGCCAACAGCCTCTAATTCGGCGGCCAGCCTTGGTACATAAACATATGGCCCCACAAACGAGAACAAGGCCAATGTGAACAAGACAATGACGCCGATCATGGCCATCCGATGCTTGCGAAAACGCCGCCAGGCATCACTGAGCAGGGTACGCGGCTTAGGCGACAGCCGGCTCGTCATTTGTTGGGCGCGGGTACTTACTGACAACCCCACCGTGCTATTCATCTCTACTTCAGACATAGCATAACCCCTTCCGGTCGGTCAGCGTGTAATCTCTAGGAATAGCGTACTCGTGGATCGAGCACACCGTAAAGAATATCAGCGATCAGGTTGAACACCACCGTCAGAATGGCAAAGATAAAGGTCAGGGCCATCACGACTGGCGTATCGGAATTGTTGATCGAAGTGATCAGCAATGCCCCTAATCCGTTTACCCGGAAGAGATTCTCAGTAATAATCGCACCGGCAAAAATTGTCGGGATACCCAGCGCAATCAGGGTGACCACCGGTATCAGACTATTTCGTAACACGTGACGTAGCACAACCATCCGATCACTCAGACCTTTTGCCCGTGCCGTGCGCACATAATCGAGTGACAGATTATCAAGCATTGATGAGCGCATAAAGCGGGTGAGCGCAGCCGTCTGCTGTACAACTAGCACCGTCACTGGTAAGGTCATCTGGCGTACCTGCTGAGTAAAGGTTTCCCAATCAACAACCTGAAGCGTAGTGTTGTATACGATTGGAAACCAGCGCAAATTGATTGCAAATATCAGCATCAGGACCAGACCGGTAAAGAACGACGGTACTGAAAAACCGATGAACGCAAAAAAGGTGGCAACATTGTCAAAAATCGAATACTGCTTAACGGCTGAAATAATTCCTATCGGAATAGCGAGGAGCACGGCGATCAGATACGCCGTACCGACGACGGTTAGCGTTTGTGGCAATCGTTGCCAGATCAGGTCGATTACTGGGCCGCGAGTGCCAAATGAAAAGCCCCAGTCACCGCGCATTAACGAAATGAGCCAGCGCACGTAGCGCTCTGGCCAGGGTCGGTCAAGCCCAAATTGAATCCGGATTAGCTCGCGGGTTGATTCGGGAATTGCCGGGTTCAATGCGAATTGGGCAAGTGGGTCGCCAGGGGCAAGCGCAAGCACGGCAAAAATAACAAAGCTGATGATCAAGAGCGTTGGAATAGCAATCAAAATCCGTCGAATAATGTATTGCAACATAGTCGTTGCCCCTGTTTTATTTCATTCCAAAAGGCCGCCCTCACCTACCCCCCAGCCCCCCTTCCTCTCCCACGCTGCGGGAGAGGAAGGGGGGAGGCTACCTCACCTTCCCCCTAGCCCCCTTCCACTTCCACCAGGGAAGAGGAAGGGAGTAGGTTAGCGTAGTAGTGGCGATTCTGCGCCCGTGTCTTTCAACGATGCCAAGTTTACAACCCAGATCACCCCTCGCCCGCAGTGCGGGAGGGAGAGGTTAGCGTAGTAGTGACGATTCTGCGCCTACGTCTGTCTACGATGGCGCGTCCATCCCCCCAGATCACCCCTCGCCCGCAGTGCGAAAGGAGGCGGTTAGCGTAGTAGTGACGATTCTGCGTCTACGTCTGTCTACAATGGCGCGTCCATCCCCTCCAGATTACCCCTCGCCCGCAGTGCGGGAGAGGGGCCGGGGGTGAGGGTCGCCCTCACTGCTTCACTCGCCATCTGGCGTTCTGATGCGACGGGCAGGTGTGATGGTTGTCGGCGTCGCTCCCTCACCTTCCCCCCAAGCCCCTCTTACGCTTCCACCAGAGGCGAAGAAGTAGGGCGCTAAAGTGAGGGAACCGGTCCCTTCTCTATCTTCTCTCCTCCATTTCCGATTCCTAACATTCACGCACTGGAAGCAAAGGCGGGGAGCAGCAGGTATTTACCCGCTCCTCCCCGTCGGCAAACCGATTACGGCACGCGCCGCCAGGTTGCAATATTCCAAATGCTGCTGTCGAAGGTATTGAAGGTTGGGCCTTCAAGATTCTTCAGCTTCGCATTCGGCGTGCGGCGGTTGATCAGCGGGATCACGGCCACATCGTTGACCAGGAGGTCATTCATCTTGATTGCCAGCTCTTCCCGCTTCTTCAGATCAAGCTCCTTCTTCAACTGCTCGAAGAGCGCATCGTATTCGGGGTTGCAGTAGCGACCGTCGTTGTTGCCGTTCCACTGGTTCGCCGACGATGCGACTTCGGCGCAGATCCAACCTTGCAAGTATTGCTGAGGATCGATTGAAGACGGGCCGTTGGTGTACATTTGCAGGTCGGCGTAGAACTTGTTGAGTGTATCAGGATTACCCGGATCGCCACCGAAGAAGACCGCGGCGTCAATGGCCTTGTTGTTCACCTGAATCCCGATCTCGGCCAGGTTTGATTTGATAATTGCTTGCTCACCCTGGCGCAGCGTATTGATGCTGGTCTGGAAAGAGACAACCAACCGCACGCCGTTCTTCTCGCGTACCTGACCATTGAGCTTCCAGCCAGCCTCTTCCAGCAGGCGCTTGGCCTCTTCGACGTTACGTTCGCAGGTGGTGTTCGGCGAGTTGACGTTCGCCGGTACAACCAGAATATTGCACGTTGGTTCACCGGTCGGGCCGTAGAGCTGCTCGGCAATCGCCTTGCGGTCAATTGCTAGTGCGATCGCCTTCCGCACTGCCGGATCGGTCAGGAACGGATGCGGTTGATCAGGCTCGCTGCGCTTGTCACCCAGTGCCGGATCGGGGTTGGCAAAGTTGACCACAATCCGTTCGACACCGAACGAACCACCAGCGATGGCATCACATTTGCCACTGGCCAGGATTGGTTCGAGCACAGCCTTTGGAATCTGCAAGTTCCAGGCAAAATCAACTTCACCCGTCTCACAAACTGCACGAGCGGCTGAGGTGGCATCACCACCACCCTTGATCTCTACCTCGTCGAAGAAGACCTTATCGGCATCACGGAAGAAGGGGTTGCGCTCGTAGATAACCGTATCACCAGGGCGGAACTCCTTGAGCTTCCACGCATTAGTTCCGATCGGCGCCAGGTTCGCGGCCTGACACTCGGCGCTGGTGCTGGCAGCAGCACCGATGCAGTTACCGAACTGTTTCTTCTGCAAGATCATGCCGAGTGGCCCGACAAAGGAGATGTAGGGGTTGGCGTTCGGCTCCTTCCAAATAATCTTGAAAGTAGTGTCATCAATCTTTTCGATGTTGGCAATCGGATCGAACGCCGCCTTTGTAGTACAGGCTGTAGCCTCATCGGCGCAGTACTGCCAGGTAAAGATAATGTCGTCAATCGTAAAGTCACTGCCGTCCGACCACTTCAAGCCTGGCTTGAGCTTCCAGGTTACGCTGGTACCATCGGCAGCCACACCACCATTTTCCAGGGTCGGGATTTCGGCGGCGAGGAAGGGAACCAGCTCGTCTTTTTCGTTGTAGCGGGCCAGTGGTTCAAGAATAACCGTTGCCCCATCAAAGTCTTTGGTACCGGTTGCCAGGTGTGGGTTGAGCGTTGTGACCGCTTGCCAATAGAGGATGGTCAGTTTACCACCTTTCGCCGGCGCGGCTGTTGGCGCAGCGGTCGGCTGAGGGGCAGCGGTTGGCTGAGGGGCAGTAGTCGGCTGCGGCGCAGCAGTTGGCTGGGGGGCCGTCGTCGCTTGCGCTGCCGGAGCAGTGGTGGGCTGAGCCTGGGGCTGTTGCGTACCACAGGCGGCGAGGATCATTGCCACCATTGCCAGGAGGGTCATCCATACCCAAAATCGTTTGTGCGACACAGAAACCTCCTCTTTTTCAAAACGAACCATATATTTGTGAGCAATGTTGGCCGCAGCGACAACGACTAACTTGGTCGGCGATCATTAGCCAGAACCACAGAACATCTGTACGTGCATTTCGTTGTGCCGTGCCAACCTGTCACCAATGGTTTATGTGCCGACGGCAGGAGCATTGCTCTGAACTGTGGGTATGCCGAACAAGCGGTTGATCAACCTTCGATCAGTTCCGCTGTGCATTGCCGGGCACGACTGTCCATGACGCAACTCTATCGTCCTTGATATATCACCTTCACGCAGGTGCAGAGTGGTTGAACAGTACCACAGGGTTGGTGAGTTGTCAAGAAGGGGGAGGTCCCGATCCCGTGCTGCCCTCACCCCCGGCCCCTCTCCCGCGCTGCCCTCACCCCCGGCCCCTCTCCCGCGCTGCCCTCACCCCCGGCCCCTCTCCCGCAGCGCGGGAGAGGGGAGATTTGAGTCGTGACCTTTTTGTCGTGACTTC
>NZ_JPIM01000116.1 GCF_000735195.1 Chloroflexus sp. MS-G | reverse complement strand
TTGTGGCAGTGGTGATAGCATGGGTTGCATTATTCGGGCGGTTGCATCCTCTTGGCGATGGGACGCCATATATTCCGCGTGGTCGCTACCTTTACTGGGCCATGCTGCCTACTACGTGGCTGCTGATAGTAGGCTGGCGACAGCTCTGGCCTGAGCAATGGCGACGGCTAACGCCGTACATCTTACTCGTTGCTGTTGCGATATTTGATCTCGCGGCGCTCCTAACATTGGTACGTTTCTACTATTGACGATTGTTGACGAAAAACGCCTTGTCTGCTACTATCATTGGCAGCTCGGGCTAAAAAACGGAGTTTGGAAGCATGGACGATGAAATCGATTTGAGACCATATCTGAGCGCTATACTTCAACGGTGGTGGATCATTCTCGGCACTGCCTTAGGTGTAGCTATTATCGCAGGCTTCATCACCTGGCTGCGAACCCCACCCTATACCGCCAGTACATCACTGCTAATTATAGCGGCAAGCACCCAGGTCACACTGGATAGCCGGTTTACCAGTCGCGATTCATTCCTGTTCACAACTACCGCGAATCAGCGTGAAGCATTACTTGGTCTGGCTCGTGATCCAACGCTGGAGGAGCGGGTAGCTACAATCCTCGCGGCTGAAGGAGGGCTACCGAATGATTACCAGTTGGGGGCTTTACGTGATCGGGTGACAATTGAAACGAATGGTGACTTAGTGCGGATCACTGCTCAAGCTGAAACTGCCGAAGCTGCCCGTCGCCTGGCGCTTTTGTGGGGGCAGGAATATACCCGCCTGGTCAATGAAACTTATACCCGGGATACCAGTTCAATCGAGCAGGTTGAACAACAACTGGCCGAAGCCCGTGAACGCTATAAGACGGCCCAGGCCGAACTAGAGGCATTTCTCGCCAGCGGGGAAATGGCCGTAGCTGAGCAAGAGGTACGTCGTCTTTCCGATCTGGTCAATAGTGCACGCTCATCCGGCACAGAACGTTTTTCCGATTATTTGCGGCGCAGTAATGATCTTGAACAAATTTTACGTGATGTACAATTGTTGCGTGCACGATTGATTGACCAACCCGACGATACGACCAATGTGGATGATGCGATTGCTGCGCTATTGCTCCGAATCCGAAATCTTAGTGCACAGGGAAGTGACCGTCCTATCTTGCAACTCGATAGCTCCTTGAGTAGTAAGTTGTCGGTAACGGTGGCCGATCTAGATCGACTAATGACGACCCTCAACGCTGAATATCGTGCAGTGCGTCAGGAAGCGGAGCGCCTCAGTGAACTACCACCCGCTGAGTTGAGTCCCGATTCGAGTCAGCTACTTTATGAACGACTGGCTGCCGCGCAAACTCGGCTCGAGCAGTTAAATGCTCGCCAACGCGAACTTTCTCGTAACCGTGATATTGCATTTAGTTTGATCGAGGTATTACTCCGGCGCATTGACGAGTTGCGGGTAGCAAATGCTGCTCCGCAGGTGTCGGTGCGATACCTCGGGACGGTTACCAATCCTGTAACCGCAATAGGTCGAACAGTGCTCACTCAGGCTGCAGTAGGTGCGCTGGCCGGCATTGTACTGACGGTGATGGTCATTGTGGTGCTTGAGGCGATGGCCGTGGCGCGGCGAAACACTGCATTAAACCCAAAACCGGCAGGAGATTAGTCTCCTTCTGTTTACCGTGTGCTGTATTTACGGGTATGGGGCGGGTTGGTAACCCGCCCTTTTAGATTGTTGACGATCAACGTCCTTGTGCTCCTGATACTCCAAGCCCTTGCCTTTGTACCAAGTGGGCGACTATTCCGCTTCATTGCCTGTACCTGCGGCTGCAATCTTCCCCTGTGCTACCAGTTCGCACATCGTTGTGATGTAGGGATGCAGGAAAGTGTCTTCAGCCACAAATGGCACGTGTTGACGTATCAGATTGTATACCGGTGCAGTACCGCGTCCCAATCGCGCATTGCTACCAAGTTCTTGCCGACGAAAGTCAATACCCTGGGCCGCAGCAAATAGTTCGAGCGCCAGAATCTGGCTGACATTGTCGAGAATGGTACGCAGTTTTAGCCCAGCCGTGACACCCATACTAACATGATCTTCGACGTTGGCCGATGTTGGGATGCTATCAACGCTGGCCGGATGGGCCAAGACTTTGTTTTCGGTTACCAGCGCTGCTGCAGTGTATTGCACGATCATAAATCCGGAATTGAGACCACCAGCGCGAGTCAGGAATGCCGGTAAGACGTGCGTGTTAGAAGCTTCATCGGTTAACCGCATTAAACGTCGTTCAGCGATATTCCCCAGTTCGGCGACCGCCAGACCGAGATAATCGAGAGCGATAGCCAGTGGCTCGCCATGAAAATTACCGCCAGAAATGATCTCGACGTTGCCTGTATCATCAACAAAGATCAGCGGGTTATCGGTAACGGCATTCAATTCAATATCAAACACCCAGCGTGCGTAGGCAATTGCATCGCGTACAGCACCGTGTACCTGGGGAATACAGCGGAGCGTGTACGCATCTTGCACATGGCGCGGATCGTTGTTACGCACGAATTCACTACCGGCCAGTAAACGACGGAGATGGGCAGCACATTCGATCTGCCGTGGAAAGGGACGCAAGGCGTGGAGCCGAGCGTCGAAGGCGGCGGGTGTGCCGTGAAGTGCCTCCAGGCTGAGACAGCCAGCAATGTCGGCAGTGGCACTCAGCAGCTCGGCGCGGCTGGTTTCAAGGACACCCAATGCGCACATCACGGCAGTACCGTTGGTTAAAGCTAATCCCTCTTTGGCAGCCAGTTCGAGCGGTGGCCAATGCAAGCGGGCTAATGCTGTTGCTGCCGGTAGTATTTCTCCCTGCCATTCGACCTCACCAAGCCCGATCAGAGGCAAGGCCATATGGGCAAGCGGTGCCAGATCACCACTCGCACCCAGCGAACCCTTGCAAGGGATGCGGGGATGCAGGCCGTGGTTAAGCATATCAATCAGGCGTTCGAGCGTTTGTAGTCGTACACCCGAATGTCCTCGCGCCAGTGTGTTGGCCCGGATAAGCATAATGGCACGGGTTGTAGGAATGTCAAAGACCGGTCCTACTCCCACGGCGTGGCTCACCAGGATGTTGTGTTGCAAGCGGCTGACCTGATCGAGTGCAATCACGCGATCCTTGAATGCACCAAAGCCCGTTGTGATACCGTAAGCGATAACTCCCTGCTCTAGTAAGGTCTGCACAGCCTGAGCGGCCCGTGCGACTCGCACTCTGGCTGCTGGCGCCAGGCTCACCTCCGGTGAGCCGGGTTTACCGTAAGCAACTGCTACCACTTGTTCGAGCGTCAGGCTTTCACCATCCAGAATGACTTCGTTTCCTTGCATAGTCCCTCTTCATAATGTCCTGGTACGTTGTTATTTCCCTGGGAGCACGGACTGCTGGCCCGCGTCCTATCGTGCATGGCTGCCATTTGACGCATCGGCACATCATCACCCCCGTTTGCAGAGAAAATCGGGGAAGCTGCATTCCCTCCTCGCCCTTTTGGGCAGGGAAGAGGTATACCGGACACACTGTGACACGAGTGCTGACACGTCTGAAAATCCCTGGTCTTCATCCTGCTGGTATCACAGGGTTGCAAACCCGTTCTCGCGACAACAATACAGGTCGTCAGCATCAGGACATCCGCTCATTCCAGACAACCTGCCCTCGCTTGATGACCTGTGCGACGGGAGCACCACCCAGCTCGTATACGAGCCAGCGGTAATCGTTCGCTGCCAGAATCAGCAGGTCAGCCTGCATGCCTGGCATGAGAGCACCGACTCTGCCACCTAAGCCAATGGCGTATGCTGCATTAACGGTCGTTGCCAAGAGTGCTTCTGCCGGTAGCATCCGCAGATAACGACAGGCAATGGCCATGGTAAGCGGCAACGACAGTGACGGCGCCGATCCGGGGTTGGCGTCAGTACTCAGCGCCACAGCAACTCCGGCATCGATCATCTGTCGAGCAGCGGCAAAATGCGTTGTGCCAAGATTGATCGAAACCAGCGGTAAGAGAACAGCGATCGTAGAACTGGCGGCCAGGGCCGAAAAGGCTGTCGTGCTGGTAACATCGAGATGATCGACCGAGGTGACATCTACTTCCAGGGCCATTGCCAGCCCACCCAGTTCGTTAAACTCATCGACGTGTGCCTTCCGTGGCAGACCGAGATCGCGGGCAGCCATGAGTACCCGCCGACTTTGGGGAACCGTAAATGCTCCACGCTCACAAAACACATCGACAAAAAGGGGGATGGCCTGGTCGGCAAATGACGAGCTGTGATACCAGCGCCGTGCCAGTGGCAACATCGTTTCGACAACTAGATCAACATAGCTATCGGCGCGATCAAGAAACTCCGGTGGTACCGCATGGGCAGCAAGAAAGGTCGGCACCAGTTCAATCGGTTGTAGAGCAGCGAGTTGTTCAATGACTGCCAGTTGGCGCAACTCGGTGTCGCATTCAAGACCGTACCCGGTCTTCACCTCAGCAGTGGTTGTGCCTAGACGCAGCATATGAGCCAGGCGGGGCAAGGTCTCTGCAACTAACGTCGCGGTCGAGGCCGCACGGGTTAGGCGTACCGTGCGGAGAATACCACCACCAGCAGCCATAATCTCTTGATACGTAGCTCCGGCACAGCGTTGCTCGAACTCGGTTATGCGTTCGCCAGCGTAAACAATGTGGGTATGGCAATCGATTAGACCAGGGCATACAGCCTGACCGGTAGCATCGATCTCTTGGCGGGCAGTGAAACGGCGCCGTAGCTCGTCGCTTGGTCCGACAGCGACAATCGCCGGGCCACGAATTGCCAGAGCACCTTGTGTGATGATACCAGCATCACGCATCGCAATACCCCGCCGGGGGCCGGGTGGCCCGGCACAGGTGACAATCTGGGATGCTGAGTGAATAAGAAGGTCACATTGTTCCATAGGTCGCTACTTTCAAACTGATCATGACGGTTCTGAAGGGAAGGACTGCCTGCATGGTGATGTTTTACCGGTTTGTTGCACCGCTGCATAGCAGAGATGTCTTGCTTCATCAACCGTCCTGAAACCACCGAGCTAACACGTCACAACCGGAGGAGGGTTCAGAACTCGCTCCTCCTGGTGCGATCTGTGCCCATCACTCGTCGTGCGACAACACATGAGTTTCCGTAATGTCGTGATTCGGCAGCATCGGTATATCGATACCGTGACGACGGGCAAACGCGATGGCTTCGGGATAACCCGCATCGGCATGACGCACAACACCCATACCTGGATCGGTTGTCAGAACACGCTCGATCCGGCGGGCAGCTTCAGGCGTACCATCGGCAACGATTACCTGTCCGGCATGGATGCTGTAACCGATACCCACACCACCACCGTGATGAATGCTCACCCACGTAGCACCGCCAACCGCATTGATCAGCGCATTGAGGAGTGGCCAATCGGCAATCGCGTCGGAGCCGTCGCGCATACCTTCTGTCTCGCGGTTAGGACTGGCAACCGATCCTGCATCAAGATGATCGCGACCGATCACAATCGGTGCTTTTACATCACCGCGAGCTACCAGTTCGTTCAAAAGCAAGCCAGCTTTAGCTCGTTCGCCATAGCCAAGCCAGCAGATCCGTGCCGGTAGACCCTGAAAAGCAACGTGATCGCGAGCGAGACGTAACCAGCGACCGAGGTGTTCGTCATCGGGAAAGAGATTGGCAATTGCACGGTCAGTAACATAGATGTCTTCAGGATCACCAGACAGGGCTATCCAGCGAAACGGTCCTTTCCCGGCGCAGAACAGAGGGCGGATATAAGCTGGCACAAAGCCCGGATAACTAAACGCATCACGTACACCGGCATCAAAAGCGCGCTGACGCAGGTTGTTTCCGTAGTCAAACACAATGCAACCGCGCCGTTGCCATTCGAGCAACGTTCGCACATGTTCGGCCATTGAGGCCATTGCCCGGCGATCGTACTCTGCCGGGTCACGCTCACGCAGTTCAGCCGCTTCTTCCAGTGATAATCCGGCGGGAATGTAGCCATAGCGAATATCATGGGCGCTGGTTTGGTCGGTTGCTACATCTGGCAGCACACCGCGCCGTAACATTTCAGGTAGTATCTCTGCTGCGTTTCCGATTAATGCAATCGATAATGGTCTTCCACTTGCCCGTGCTTCTTCAGCCCATGTCATCGCCTCTTCGAGATCGTCACTGAGTCGATCCACCTGCCGCAGCCGCAGACGGCGCTCGGCACGCCAGCGGTCAACCTCGATAGCAATCACAACTCCTTCATTAAGGGTCACCGCTAGCGGTTGTGCACCACCCATCTCGCCCAAACCGGCAGTAACCACCAATTTTCCACGTAGTGTTTCCCAACCCGCAGAACGGGCCAATGCTCCGAAGGTTTCGTAGGTTCCCTGTAAAATGCCCTGGGTACCGATGTAAATCCAGCTTCCTGCCGTCATTTGACCGTACATTGTCAGTCCGGCAGCTTCCCAGCGGTCAAAGTTTTCTTGGGTAGCCCAGGCCGGTACCAGATTGGAGTTGGCGATCAGCACACGTGGCGCATCAGGATGGGTGCGGAAGACGGCAACCGGTTTTCCCGACTGCACAAGCAGGGTCTCGTCTGGTTGCAGGCGACGCAGGGTGGCAAGAATTGCATCGAAGCATTCCCAGTTGCGAGCTGCCCGGCCACGTCCACCATAGACGATCAGGTGCGTCGGATCAAATGCAACGTCGGGATCAAGGTTGTTCTGGATCATGCGGTAAGCAGCTTCGATCTGCCAGTTGGCACAATGAAGTGTTGTCCCACGAGGAGCACGAATCGTGCGGTTCATCACGTACCTCCTTGTACAATGATGGCGTTCGTTGCCAATATGCCGTTATGGTAACGCTGAATAAAGCTCTCAGCAAGTGAAGCGCGACAATGCCTTACAGGTCTTCGTTAGCTCCGCCGCGCCAACGTCGCGGCATACTGTCGAAACACACGTTGCACCTCTGGCCCAGAACACGCCGGGCCGTGACCAAAACAGAGGGTGGAAAAACGGTAGGTTGCGAGGCGAGCAAGGCTGGCTGCGTTTGCCGTCTCATCTTCGAGCACCGGTGGCATATGCAGTCGTCTCCCGCGATGGACAGCAGCATCGGCAACAAAGAGTGTCTGCTGTGCTGGCCAGTACAATGCGATCTGACCAGTACTGTGACCGGGTATATGAACGGCAATCAAGCCACCGGCAAAGGGGATCATAGTGCCATCAGTGACGTGCTGATCAACTTGAGCCGGTGTGATGGTTTGGGGGATGATCATTGCTGCCAATTTGGCAGCGAGCCAGTTGAACCAACCAGGAGCGTTGTGGATGGTTGGCCGTAGTGCTCTGCCGTGCCTGACTTCTTCGGCATCGAGGGGATGCATCCAGACGGTTGCATTGCTTAGGGTTTGGAGGGTAGCTAAGTTGCCGGCGTGATCAATGTGATGGTGGGTCACAATGATGTGCCGTATATCGGCTGATGTCCGGCCCAGCGCCGACAGGCCGGCCAATACACCAATACCTCGATCAGGGTAGCCGGTATCAATCAGAGTGACACCTTCGGCGGTAAGCAAGAAGAAAACATTCACCGAACTGAGGGGCATCGACAGGCGTAATTCGTACAGACCAGGTACGATGAGGCGTGGCGCAGACATAGGCGTTCCTGTTGATAAAACGACCATTTGGAAAAAAATACTCCCGTTCTCTGAGCGGGTGGGCCGCTGTCTCGTGCACAACTGGCACCCTGAATACCGCATCGTTATTGCGATCAGGCACGACACACGACCTATGCCGTTCATGATTGCACCGCTGCGCCAGGGATACACCAACATCGTCGAATACGATCTGACGGGATATCCGTGTGATCGATTTCTGATGACGGCGGTATCATATGTCGGGGGCAACATCACCTGGGGCGCGGCAATACCGCACCCCTACGATTTGGACTGTGATGCCCATCAGTGCGTGCACGTGGTCGCGGATCGTGGCGTTTTCGGATAGAAACCAATCACCGGCGGAGACCGTGCCACGACCTTCATCGCTGCAAAGCTGTCTCGGCCACGCGCTAATAGTTCTCTTGTAGCCACTTCCGCCAACCAGCGTCAAATTCTTCGTAGCTGATGCCAAAGGCTTTCTGGAGCGCTTTATCGTAAAATTCGATCCCCGTTCCCGGCGTATCCCGCACCGCAGCCGCGAAGCGCCAGAAGCCATCAAGGCCACCCTGCGTTTCGACGATATATGCCACCAGCGAGTAGGCAAATCCGTAGGCCAGGCTCCGATCCACTTCGAGCGTGGTCATGTGATCCATATCTTGCGGACGGATGCCGCCATTGGGGTCGACGAGCGGAATAATACGTCCCATCCGCACGGCGGCACTCACCGCGTTGCGGCGCGGATTATTTGCGACGTATTCGGCCAGACCCTCACTCATCCAGTCAGTGATGCGGTATTCTTGTGCAAAGGCTCGTGTATAGGCCCAGTGGGTTAATTCGTGGACAATGGTGCTATAGAGTTCCCCTTCCCAACCAACGTTGGGGTCGTAAGAGCCAAAGGCATATGAGAAGGGGGCGAAGATGTCTACCCGATCATTACGCGGACGTGAGCCAGCCGAGTACCAGGCTAGTGAATTCGGATTGACTGGTGGTGAAATTCCGAAGATTGGTCGTATATAGACATTGAATTTGTTTTCAGGGGTACGACCTAGCGTATCGATGACCTGCTGTCGGGCACGCACGACCATGTCTTCAATAATCGTATTGACCTCTGCGGCCCATTCGTAAGTGTTGAGCGTAAAATATTCGTTCTCGATTCTAATTTTCTGACCGAGTTGCTCTTCGGTCGGTTCACTCATCACCCATCGCCCATCGTCCATTTGCCGGAAGAGGATGTCGCGGCGGTAGCCTCCATCATCGATAGCCACCTGCCAGAACCCGTGTTCACGGGGTTTGACTTCCAAGACACGCATTCGCCCAAAGCGACTGCCGGCAAACGATGATTCCTGAAACGTTTTGAAGCGTTCTTCGACGAGACGCCGGAAAGGAGCGTTTGTCTGATCAACAACCGAGCGTAAGAGTTCGATGTTATTCTTGTTGTACGCTTCAACGTACCCGTCGAGCGCCTGCTGGATGCCAGCGGTAGCTATCTCCGGAGTGACGTCGGTGCCTACCGATGGCTGGGTGGTAGGAACGGCTGCAGTTGCCGCCGACGCCGGTACCGTGGTGGGGACGACTTGAGTTGCGATCGGCGTCTGTACTGTCTGGTTGGTACATGCAGTCAGGATAAAAGTGAGGATGAATATGATCCAGCCAATTCTACGCATAACAGACCTCGTTTGTCGATAGCTTATCGGTACTACGCTTATTGTACCGCGCTTTGTGTTGTTTAGGAATATTATGATCGAGTGGTGGATTGGGTAGGGTGCAGCGGTATTGTGCCCCCTATCAGTTCGATGACGGTTAGCATTTCAGTGCTGCTGCGCCCTCTCCATTACCTGTGTGTGGAATGCCTATGGATCAAGCCCTTATCAATTGGCTTCGTTCATCAGAAGGAATGGCGGTGCTGGCCGATCTCGCCGAGCGCGATCTTGACGAGAGGAATATTCTGGCCGAATTGACGCGGCTGCGACGGTTGTTACCTGCTGAACGGGCACGGGTAGCAGTTGAACAAGCTCTGTTGCGCCGACGCGCCATAACCAAATTTCCGCAGGCCAACCGGATGCTGTTTACCCGTGATGCGCTTGAACAGGCTTCAGCGACCGTGATTGCCACCCATCGTGCCAACCGCATGGTCAGTGTCGGTCACGTAGCCGATCTCGGTTGTGGGATCGGCGGCGACACGATTGCGCTGGCTACTGCCGGTGCACGAGTAATTGCGGTCGAACGTGATCCGATCCGTCTGGCGTTAGCGCGATACAATGTCGATGTGCTTGGGCTTGGTTCACGAGTGGTCTTTGTCGAACGCGATCTGATGCGTGAACCACCTCCGTCGGCGGCTGCACTCTTTTGCGATCCGGCTCGACGTAGCGAAGGACGACGAGTGTTTGATCCTGAAGCCTTTCAGCCACCGTTATCGCATATCTTGAGCTGGCAGCGTTATACATCGGCACTGGTGGTTAAGCTGGCGCCAGGGATCGATCCAACTGTGTTGCCGACCGATGCCGAAATTGAGTTTGTTTCCCTCGATGGTGAATTGAAGGAGGCAGTACTCTGGGCCGGGCCATTTATGACTACGACCCGGCGGGCGACGGTGCTGCGGAGCGATGGATCATGGGCAACTATGGTTGCCTCACCATCACCACCTCCCACGCTCAGTCCGCCGCTAACAGTCCTCTACGAACCCGATCCAGCAGTCATCAGAGCCGGTCTGGTCACTCTTTTAGCTGCACAGCTCGGTGCTCATCAACTTGCACCCGATATTGCCTATCTCACGGCTGAAACGGCGACCCCAACCCCATTTGCCCGCTCTTGGCCGATTATCACCTGGCTCCCCTTTCAACTGAAACGGTTACGGGCACTAGTCCGTGAACTTGATGGCGGTCTAGTGACGGTGAAAAAGCGCGGTTCACCGCTTGACACCAATGCACTGGCTCGTCAACTTCGCGGTACCGGTCAACGTTCACTGGTGGTCGTACTGACCCATACGCCGACCGGCCCGATTGCAGTGATCTGTAGCGCAGATTGGGCAGATATGGTAACGTAGAGGGTATGTATGCACGTGTGTCTGGACCGCACACTTCTATTCCCTCGCAACGTAGGTGGCTGGCCTGTGTCTCAGCAAAGTGGGTGAAGCTATCACACACCGTATCCGCATACGGGGCGGAAGTGATCGTTGAGGCGAGTTGGGAGTCCGCACCTACCGGTGTAGGGCTGGGGATGATGAACGAGAGGTGCTATTCGCTTGGGCAGCGCGAGTAATCGGGAAGAAGACGAAGGGGAATGGCAGCAGGGAACCGCTAGCAGAGGTGACTTGTCAGCAGGTAAGAAACTGACAGGTTGTCTCTACCTGTAGGGAGGAAAAGGCAACATGTTCGTTCACCCTGATCGGACGTTGTCGGGAATCCTCCTAGAAATCTGTCGAAATGGACCTTCCACGTACTGTCAGGTATCGGGGATTGATCATTTTGATCGTCATCAATTTTATGATGTACGCTGGCTTTTTTATGGTCATTCCCCTAGTGTCGGTGCATTACGTACAGACGTTAGGGTTTGCGGCAGTGACGGTTGGGCTGGCGCTAGCATTGCGCCAGCTCGTGCAGCAGGGAGTGAGTGTTGGTGGCGGAGTACTCGCTGACCGTTTCGGTGGTCGTGGCTTGATCACCGCTGGTGTTCTAATACGTGCGGTTGGTTTTGCCTGTCTGGCCTTTGCCGATACGCCACTCTTACTCTTTGGGGCAATGCTGCTTTCAGCGCTTGGGGGTGCGCTCTTCGAGGCGCCGAGTCGGGCCGGTATCGCAGCGTTGACAACTGAAGATGAGCGGGCGCGTGCCTACTCAATCAATGGCGTCGGTGGTGGATTGGGAATGGTTAGTGGTCCCTTCCTCGGTGCATTTCTGCTGGAATACGGCTTCAGTACGGTAGCACTAGCTGCTGCCGCTTGTTTTACGCTCATCGGAGGAATAACGCTGCTCTTACCACCGATAGAGACGGCAACTGACCGTTCGCGGCTAGGCTTTGGACTTAGTCTGGCACTCCGTGATCGACCCTTCCTCGCTTTTACCACGCTGCTTATGGGATTCTGGTTTATGTGGGTGCAATTGACCATCAGCCTGCCACTGATCGGTGAACGGCTGGCGAACGCTGCTGAAGCCGTGCGCTGGATCTATGGGGTCAATGCCGGGATGACGGTTGTGTTGCAGTTGCCGGTCATTGGTATTGTAGAGCGCTGGCTTCGTCCGTTGCATATGCTAATCACCGGTATTGTGTTAATGGCATTAGGGCTGGGGATGGTTGCGATTGCCGCCTCGTTTCCCTTCTTGATAGGCTGTGTGGCTATCTTTACTGTTGGTACGCTGCTGGCAACACCAGCTCAGCAAAGCGTTACTGCCAGCCTGGCCGATAAACGTGCACTTGGCTCATACTTCGGGGTGAATGCGCTGGCGCTGGCAGTTGGCGGGGGGCTAGGCAACTTGAGCGGCGGCTTGTTGATCGATCTGGCAATCACTCTTCATGTGCCAGTATTACCCTGGCTGTCGTTCGCGTTTGTTGGTCTCATCAGTGCTGTCGGGTTGACCATTCTTGGTACTTACTTGCAAGCACGGCCAGCAACCACCCATCTAGTTGGTGGTCACCAACAGTAGGGATTCTTAGCGCTTTTTCGCTGCCGGGGTATTGCGATGGAGGAGTAAGGTAGAGGAGTGAGAGGTGAGAGGGATAGAAAGACCTCCAAAATGTTAGCTGTGCGTGCGGAGAAGCGTAGCTTCTTGCTCCCAACGGTAGTCTGCTCTACGCCCTGCTGGTGCGCCGATCATGTGCATCACCGCTGCTATTTCCTGTTTTCTCTCTTGTGCCTATCGGCGTGCAGTAGGGGCAGGTTCCAAACCTGCCCCCGATCGCGTTCATGCGCCTGCCGGTGCCTTCTAGAGGCATTCCATACAATGCGGGCCGGAGGCCCGCGCACCCAGGTGTGAGCGAGAGGGATGGTTTCCCAATCTTATCTCACCCACCACCTTCCTCTTCCACGGGGGAGAAGAATGAAACACCACAGCGGACAGGTATCACTGACACCGATCCCGTTTGCAGATCAACCCCCTTCCCCCCACGCTTGCAGAGGGTAAGTGAGGGGTAGGCGCTCTGTGCAAGTGAGAGCGCTGAGAACGTTGAAAAGCCCTAAATAATAGTGGTACACTTGGCAGAAGACGCCATCTACACCCTATGCAGTGTAAAAAGAAAGGAACTAACCGTGCCTAACAACCGTTTTGCCTTCTTCAACGGTGAAATTGTCCCTATCGAGCAAGCGCAGGTGAGTGTGATGACCAATGCGCTCAATTACGGTACCGGCTGTTTTGAGGGTATTCGTGGCTATTGGAACGCTGATCATCAACAGCTCTACGTCTTTTGTCTACGCGAACACATGGAGCGACTACACCGCTCAGCCCGCATTTTGATGATGAAGTTGCCCTACAGCGTTGATGAGCTGTGTCAGATTACTATTGAACTCCTGCGACGGGAGGAGTTCCGTGAAGATGTGTACATTCGGCCCCTGCTCTACAAGAGTGATCCGGCGATTGCCGTGCAGTTACACGGTCTGACCGATAGTTTCACAATGTTTGCGGTTGGATTCGGGCAATACCTGGCTGGCTCAGCAATTAAGGCTTGTGTCTCATCATGGCGACGGATCGACGATAACATTATTCCGTCACGGGCCAAGGCTTGTGGTGCGTACCTCAATTCGGCGTTGGCGAAGAGCGAGGCGTTACTCAACGGCTATGATGAAGCGATTGTGCTGAGTAATGATGGTCATGTGGCTGAAGCATCGGCAGCCAATCTGTTTATCGTGCGGAATGGCGTATTGATAACGCCGCCAACGAGTGGTGATATTCTGGAAGGGATTACTCGCCAGGTTGTTATGGAGCTGGCGCGTAATCAGTTAGGCATTCCGGTTCGGGAAGCACCCATCGACCGTACCGAACTTTACGTGGCCGACGAGGCGTTCTTCTGCGGTACCGGCGCTGAGATTAAGCCGATTATCGAGATTGATCGGCGTCCAGTTGGCAGTGGGACGGTTGGCCCAATTGGTATGATGCTGGTCAACTTGTATGCCGATGTGGTGCGTGGGCGGGTGAAGAAGTATCAGCACTGGTGTACACCGGTGTATTAGAGATCTGTGCTGCGGAGGATGCCTGGCGGCCCTCACCTTCCCCCCCCCAACCCCCCTTCCT
>NZ_JPIM01000115.1 GCF_000735195.1 Chloroflexus sp. MS-G | reverse complement strand
TAGCCAAAATCGGTGCCATAAAGCGCTCTTGCTCTTCGGGAGTCATATCTTGACCACGGGCACGCAGATTGTCACGCCGGATAGTCAGCAGCACGTTTGCCGCCTGCATTCCCCCCATTACACTGATACGAGCGTTAGGCCACATCCAGAGCTGACGCGGTTGGTAGGCGCGCCCACACATGCCGTAATTCCCGGCGCCGAAACTCCCTCCGATAATGACGGTAAATTTTGGTACGTTTGCGCAACTCACTGCGGTCACAAGTTTCGCACCATCTTTGGCGATCCCGCCATTTTCATACTGCTTGCCAACCATGAAGCCGGTGATATTCTGCAAAAAGACCAACGGAATACTGCGGGCACAACACAACTCGATGAAATGAGCACCCTTCAGCGCACTTTCGCTGAATAGAATACCATTATTGGCCAGAATCCCAACCGGAAATCCTTCAATGTGGGCAAAACCACACACGAGCGTTGTACCATAACGCGCTTTGAACTCATGGAAACGACTGCCGTCTACAATGCGCGCAATCACCTCACGAACATCGTAGCTCTGACGAAAATCGCGGGGTAGAATACCATAAATCTCACGTGGATCGTAGCGCGGCGGTTCCGGATCACGGAGTTCCCATTGTGCACGCTGACGCGGCCCCAAATGAGCGACAATATCGCGCACAATTGCCAATGCTTCACGGTCATCGTTGGCAAAATAGTCGGCGACACCAGAGATACGAGTATGAACATCAGCCCCACCTAGCTCTTCGGCAGTGACCTCCTCTCCGGTAGCGGCCTTGACCAGCGGTGGCCCACCTAAAAAGATGGTACCGTTACCCTTCACAATCACCACTTCATCGCTCATCGCCGGTACGTAGGCACCACCAGCGGTACAACTGCCCATCACGCAGGCAATTTGGGGAATGCCCTCGGCTGACATCTGGGCCTGGTTGTAGAAAATTCGCCCAAAGTGGTCGCGGTCGGGAAAGACTTCGCTTTGCAGCGGCAGATAGGCGCCGCCGCTATCGACCAGATAAATGCACGGCAACCGATTTTCCCGCGCAATCTCCTGTGCGCGTAAATGCTTCTTGACGGTAAGCGGAAAGTACGTACCGCCCTTGACGGTCGCATCATTAGCAATGATCATCACCGGTCGACCGGCCACCTGACCGATACCACAAACAATACCAGCCGCCGGAACTTCTTCATCGTAAACCTTATACGCAGCCAGCGTACCAATCTCTAGAAACGCACTATTAGGATCAATCAGTGTATCAATGCGGTCACGCACGAAGAGCTTGCCTCGTTCTTCGTGACGCCGACGCTGCTCGGCGCCACCACCCTGGCGTATCTCAGCCAGCCGTGCACGTAAGTCGGCGGCTAACGCCTGATGATAAGCGAAATTGGCCTGAAAATCAGGACTGTTGGTTTGAATGTGCGAATGAATGATCGACATAGTATGCTCTCCGACGACTACAATATATTCTTCAGCTCTTCGGCAAGCTTGCGCGTCATCCCAGGAACGGCAGCAATTTCATCGATACTGGCCCGCTGAATACCCTCTATCGAACCGAACGCCTTGAGCAGCGCTCGCTTCCGTTTTGGCCCGATCCCTGGAATATCTTCGAGTGGTGAACGAAGCGCAGCTTTGCTACGCAATTTGCGATGATACGTGATCGCAAAGCGATGTGCTTCTTCATCAATCCGCTGGATCAGCGCCAGAGCCTTACTATCGCGGGCCAGCACGATCGGTTCGCACCCTATACGCACCAGATCAAACCGGTTACGATCAGGGCCTTTAGCAACACCAACTACTGGAATCTGGTCAAAACCGAGTTCCTGTAGCGCGGCAACAGCAGCCGCAACCTGTCCCTGTCCACCATCGACCAACAACAGATCGGGCAACTCGGCCCAGCGTTCTAGTGCCTGTTGATCGGTACTGGATGCTTCACCGGTCGAGGTTTCTTCTTCGACGGCAAGCTGCTGCTCACCTAATGCTTCGGCTGCCCGGCGGAAACGCCGACTGATTACTTCGCGCAGTGAAGCCACATCGTTTGCCCCACTCACGGTCTTGATCTTAAAACGGCGGTAATAAGCAGGACGCGGTTCGCCGTGCTCGAACACTACCATACTGGCCACTGAATGCTGTCCCTGAGTATTTGAGACATCGTAGCACTCGATCCGACGGGGTAGAGCAGGCAATTCAAGCAGATCACGCAGCTCACTCAGCGCAGCAACGGCTCGCTGTTCAGAATTGAGCCACTGCTCGCGAATTTCGCGCAACTTCTGGCGGGCATTATTCGCCGCCATTTCCACCAACTGCCGCTTCTCTCCGCGCCGTGGAACGGTAATTTCGACGCGATGACCACTCTTTTGTTGCAGCCACGAAGCGATAATCAACGGTTCTTCGATATGCTCAGCGAGCAGTAAACTAGGTGGAACGGTTGGCGCATTCTGGTAGAATTGGGTAATGAACGAAGCGAGCAATGCCTCATCGCTTTCGCCTTCTGTGCCTTGCAGCGTAAATGGCTCGGCGTTAATCAGCTTCCCGCCGCGAATGAAGAGCACCTGCACGACGGCACTCCCGTCTTCGCGGGCAAAGGCAATCACATCCTGATCGGTATCTACGGTGCGCAACACCTGCTGACGTTCCGATATCTTCTCGATTGCCTGTATCCGATCACGCAGATAGGCCGCTCGCTCGAACTCCAATTGTTCGGCGGCTTGCTCCATTTGCGCACGTAATTCGCGCACGATCTGATCACTCTTGCCTTCGAGGAAGCGACAAACAGCGTCAATCGCCTGCCGATAGGCTTCTTTTGTCACCAGACCAGGTACACACGGCCCTAGACAACGGCGCATCTGGTAGTAGAGGCATGGCTTTCCTTGCTTGCGATGGCGGTTGAATTTATCGTCTTTGCACTCGTAGGGTGGCCGGAATGCGAACAGCCGATTAAGAATATCGAGTGCCTGGTAGACTGAACCGGCACTGGCGTAGGGGCCAAAATAACGTGCGCCATCATTCAGCACCTGACGAGTCGCAAACACCCGTGGCCACTCTTCGTTGACCGTGACCTTGATGTACGGATATGTTTTATCATCTTTGAGCAGAATGTTATACGGCGGCCGGTGCTGTTTAATCAAGTTCATTTCCAGCAACAGCGCCTCTAACTCGCTCTGAGTGACAATAATTTCAAAATCGGCAATATGACTGACTAACCGTCGGGTTTTGCCATTCAGACTACGCGGCGAGCCAAAATACGAGCGCATGCGGTCGCGCAGGCGTTTACTCTTGCCCACATACAGTAAACGACCCTGTGCGTCTTTCCAGAGATAGACGCCCGGCTGATCGGGAACTAAGCGGAGCCGCTCAAGAAAAGCGGCATGATCGCGTACAGCAGTGTGACTGAGATCCATAGTGCCTAGTATAACATTCCTGTTCGCTTGTTCAGCTATTATTCATCTTAATGGTATATTGTCAACAGCGAGGGGGGAAGTAAGCACGCAGGATGGGCTGCAATCGTATAGAGTATGCCTATCCTGCGTATTCTTTGTAAATAGACGAGCCTGCCCTATTCCCTTGACTCACTGACTACTGACGGTAAAAGACATGGTATATTCACTGCAATGAAACATCACATACAGGTATCGCCTATGACAACGACACTCTCATCAGCACGCACCAAATCGAAACAGCAGCCACGCTTGCGCTATTCGCTCCGCTGGATCGGGGCTGGTCTGGCCGGGAGTATGCTGGCCGGTATTGCCAGTTTCTACGGCGGTTTACCGATTGCAATGACCCTGGCCGGAGCAGGCGTGGTCAGCGCCGGCTATGCCCTGGCTATCGAACCTCGCCGCGTACAGTTAAACATCCATGAACTACGCTTTCCCAACCTTCCTGTCGGTCTCGACGGTTTAACTATCGGCCAATTGAGTGATCTACATCTGGGGCATCGCTACAGTTTGAGCAACGCTCATCAGGCAATCGAACAATTACGCTCTGCTCAACCAGAGATCATCGTATTAACCGGTGATTTGGTGCATCGTCGATCAGCTATCTCTCATCTGCCTGAGGTCTTGAAACGCTTGCAAGCTCCACTCGGCATCTACGCCGTCCCCGGCAATCATGACTATTGGGAAGGTATGCCGTATATCACAACCATCCTGCGTGACCACAATGTCCAGTTATTGCTCAACCGACACCGCATTATCGAGCGTAACGGTGCTCGGCTGTTACTGGCCGGAGTAGATGATCACTGGGATGGTCGTCCTGATCTGAAGCTGGCGCTCGGTGGCGCCACAGAACACGATTTTCGCCTGTTGCTCGCCCATTGCCCGGATATTGCCGACGAAGCGGCAGCAGCCGGTTTCGATGTCCAACTCTCTGGTCACACGCACGGCGGGCACGTGCGCTTTCCCGGACTCGGGCCACTCTGTCTTCCCCGTCATGGCTGGTGCTACGATATGGGACATTTCCGGGTCGGCCGAATGCAGCTATTTGTGAGTCGCGGTGTTGGCGGCCTACCGCTACGTTTTGGCTGTCCACCGGAAGTCAGCCTGTTCCGGTTGCGTCGTGTCGTCGATGAAACTGGCGATGAATAAAGCGCCACATCGCCCACACCCGACGGTCGAGCCGTAAGAGCCACAAACCGACGATGAGCAGTGGGAGAGCAGGCCAGAGATCGATTAACGCGGTACCGTGGCGAAAAGCGGGTAGATTGGCGATCAACCAGATACATAACGCGCCAAGGTATCCGAAGAAGCCGGCCTTGATCCCAATCAATAGGGCCAGGGTGAGGAGCGCTAACGGCAAACCGGCCGGGTGTCTGGGAATATAACCGAACAACAACGGCACCACTAACAGGGCAACACCGAGCGAGGCCAGGGCAATCGCTAGATTGCGCCGCAGCCCGGTAGGTTGCTCGAACAGTGGTTCATCACGGTATGGCTGTGGCAACGGTGGTGTCAGATCGTTCAAGTTCCCCGGCGGTGCAAAATCGTAGTATTGAGCCTGCCAGGTCAAAACAAGCCCTTCTCGTGCTGCCTGATCGGCCAACGCTGCTAGTTCGGGTAAAGCGGCGAGAGGCGGTGGTAAGGAAGGGAGATCGGCCGGTGCGGCTGGCAAGTAGACAGCCAGATCAGGGCTAATTGCTACCCGCTGCCGAACATAGAGTGCGCAGAGTAACCCATAAACCTGCCGTGCCCGGTAGGGATCGATAAGCATCGCATCCCGCAATGTCAGCGAGCCAAGAGCACGCTGAATCCAGGCCGTCAAGAGTTCGTCTAATAAGGCACGTCCCTCTGGGTCAAGCATAGCATCGAAATCACCGGCGCGCAGGCGGGCACGTACCGCTTCAGGTGACTGGGTACGGATCAGTTCGATCACGCAGGCCCGATCATAGCTTACAATAGCCGGTTGGATCATAGGTACACCGGAAGATGATACTTGAAACAGTCAGTACGTATGTGATATTCGCGCTTTGGTAAGATATTGCGTCAACCTGACGAACATGTTGCACGATGCAGGGTACCGATTCACAGCGAGATCCAACCCGCTGTGTGTTCTGCCACGTATTCGTGCGCACATCCCACGCACTAACAGTTTATCCCATACTACACGCAGCTAGCAACCGTTCGGGACGACCCCGATACTCGTTCCAAGACAACTCACCACGGGCAATACCGCCTAGAACACGCCACAAACCGGCATTCACCGGCGCACTCAGATTATGCCCGGTTGCGGCGGCGGCTACCGCGCCGTAGAGAAACTCACCCTCAGAGCGTGAACGTCCGGCACGCAGGTCGCGAAGGAGGGAAGGGTCTTTGCCACCCCGCCCGCCCGCAACACGCTGCCGTAGGATCGGATCAAGGATCAACGGTGGCACCCAGCGGATGCCAAAAGCCAGCAGAGCTGCCGGGTAACGGGGTAAATTGACCGGCTTTATCCCGATATGTTGCATCACCATCAACGCCTCACGCACGGCTGCCCGCTCAAGGGCAATTAGGCGATGATCGGAGTAGACCCGCGTCACCGGCCAGTCAAGAATGGCAGCCGTGGCATTGCCCAGCATATTCAGGAGCGCTTTCGACCACTTCATTGCCCGGTAATCGGTGTAGCACCGCACGATAAAACCAGCCTTGCTCAGCACCGACTCAGCCAGTGTGAGATTACCGGCATTCCCTACCGGTGCCAACCCGATGCCTCCTGCTTTTGTTACCGTAATCGTTGTGGGGCCGGTAGCATCAACCGAGGTCGTAATTGCCCCGGCGATAATACGGTCGGCGCCAAGGGCTTGCGCCAGTACCTCTTCATTCCCAAGTCCATTTTGCAGGGTAAGAATAGCCGTTGGATTGAGATCGCACAGTGTAGGTATTGCGCTATGGGTGTCGTACCCCTTAACACAAAGAATTGCCAGCGCCGGTTGATGAAACACTGCTGGAAGATCGCTTACCCTACTGGCAACAATCACACTCCTAAGTGTACACGCACCGATTCCACTGACCTGCAACGGGTTCGCCCGCAATGCCGCTACTCCGTTTGGTCGTGTCAACAAAGCAACCGGTAGCGGATTACCAGCTTGAGACAGACGTGAGAGCAATAATAACCCGATGGCACCACCACCGACAATGACAATTGCCATGAAATCCTCCTCACAAAGCCGATTATTCTTAGTATAGCTGAATATGAGGTGTGTACGGCATCGTGTCGCAGCTCGTCAGAAGTGTTTAACATCTTCAATGTTCGGTCGTACCCAGCAATGCGTGTCTTGCACATACTCACAGGAATCCTCTGATCAGCACCATTTGCCTGAGCGCGCTCTGGTACTCTCTGCACCCAGAAAGGGCGGGGAGTGATAAACATTCGGCCCCTTCTGCAATCGTTCCATTCTCAAGACCAGATGGAGTGTAATTTGTGGTAGCATACTATTGCAGGATTCGATACATAACAGGAAGTGGATCACTATGACAAACCCACCACAAGTAGGCGATCTGGCTCCAGACTTTACGCTCCCGAATGAGGCAGGCGAACTGGTTTCGCTCAGTCAGTTTCGCGGCAAGCGGGTCATTCTGTACTTCTACCCAAAAGATGACACACCTGGATGCACGTCGCAGGCCTGTGGCTTCCGCGATTCGTACCCCATTATCACAGAGAAGAATGCAGTCGTTATCGGTATCAGCCCGGATTCGACCAAATCCCATGCGAAATTTAAGACCAAACACCATTTGCCTTTCATCTTGCTCGCCGATGAACAGCATAGCGTGGCCGAGGCGTATGGTGTATGGGGTGAAAAGTCGATGATGGGTAAGAAGTATATGGGAATCATCCGCTCTCACTTTGTTATCGACGAATCAGGTCGGATTGTACAGGCTGAGATAAAAGTCAGTCCTGCTGATAGTGTCAAACGTGCGCTTGCAGCGTTGGGATAGTGTTATAGCTGGCGCAGCAAAACATCTTGGGGCGAACGGGCAGTAGTAATCGTTTTCATATCGATGCCCAGGGTGGTGATTGTCTGCGCCATCGCTGGTGAGATACCGGTAATCACCGCCTCGCAGCCGATCAGGCGCAATGCCTGCACGGTTTGCAGCAAACAATGTGCAGCCATCTCGTCAAAGGTCGGAACACCAGCGACATCAATCACAACCTGCCTGACCCGACGATCACTGACGACAGCCAGCAGTCGCTTCAACAAGGTATCAGCACGTTGCTGATCGAGCTGACCGACAATCGGCGCCAGTAGAACGTGATCACCGATCTCAACGGTGGGTGTTTCGAGTGATTGAACTAAGTTACGCAGCATCTGCTCCGTTTGCTGGAGCTGAGTGGTCTGTTGTGCTAAGGCCTGAGCCTGTTCTTCAGCCTGCCGAGCGTGCAGGTGTGCCCGTGCTGCTTCAGCCGTAGCCTGATGCGCAAGCACTTGAAGACGTTTAATCAGGTAATAGGTTGGAACTAGGGTCAGTACAAGAATGGCAACATACAGGGTAATAGAACCGGCCCAATCTTCAATAGTATCCTGCACCACTAGCAATTCTGGGGCGACAAAGGGTGCACTCCCGGTTACATAGATCACTGCCGTTCCTATAGTTACAAGGAGTGACAATGCAAATCCGATAAAACCACCGTGCAAATCAAAATAGATCAGGGCAAGCGTAATCACACCAATCCAAAGCAGACGCCCACTTCCTACTATTCCAAAGGTAATCGTAAGAAATGTAGCAATACCACTCAAAACGAATAACAGGACGAAGACGCGAATAGCGAGACTCAACTGGCGCAGAATAGCTACAGCTACGATGCTAAGATACACGAGCGTGTAAACTGCGATGTAAGGGATCGCTCTCTCACCCAGCGTTCTATAATCTGACAACGATCTGGTAACCAACGCAATGCCACCAAAAATTACGATTGCTCATAACAAATCATTCAGGATTTGTACACGCCATTCCTGCATAGTTTTACTGCTTTGCTTGAGAACATTTACGGTAGATAATTGGGCGTCATTCATAGACATTCTCTGTTCGTGGTCACAAAACTTCTCTGTCGGCGTGAGAATGATGGTCTCTCGAGCATACCTTGCTTCATTGTAACACTCCTTGCAATTTTTCGACACGCAACATCTTTTTGTCATTCCGAATCCAACCGCGCTATTGCACAGGCTTCCCAATTCGCTACAGTGGCAGAAGCATCACAGTTGCGAGCGAACCCACCTACAATGCGCTCATGACCAGGTAGAGTGAAAATGGCGGAAAGCCTCACAAAGCTTGTGATGGATGTTACCAGATGTACCCCCTCCCGAAACGACCGCTCGGTTCAGGAACCCCTACGAGACACCCGTCAAGTAACTGCAACAGAAGATACTCACCTTGTTTGACAACAGGAGCTACCAGGTGCTGTTGGAGATGATAAGTAACGGCATCGACAATTGTTACCGTCTGCCCATTTGCAGCAATGAAGGGGAACGGTTGCCCCCATTCAGCCACTGCGCGCACAAACGCATACGCTCGCTGCACCGTCCAGTCGGCGGTAAGGATAAAATCCTGCGGTTGCGGCGAAGGGAAAAAGCTTCCATTGTCTGGCTGTGGACGTGGTTGCCAGGCCGGATCGGCAAGGTTTTTCAAGGCTATGGGAAGCATCTGCGCCGCCCAAGAACCTGCCAGGGCTTCGATGGTGGAAAGTCGCTCGCCAATCGGCAGATCAAACCAGTGTTGGAGCACGATTGGGCCGTGGTCAAGCAGTTCATCCATTAGGTGAAGCGTCATCGCCGTGCGTGTCCAGCCCTGCCGCAAAGCCCAAAAAAGCGGTTCTGGCCCGCGTAATTCGGGGAGTGGTGATGGATGGAGATTCAGCCAACCAAAGCGTGGAATATCGAGGAGGGCTGGCGGAATACGCCACGGCCAACATGCTACCACTGCCAGATCTAGCCGTTGCTGATGTAATCGTTCACCGATAGCCAACATCGCACTGCGGCTAACTGCATAGCGTGGGATGCCAGCCTGATCGGCGATAGTGGCAACCGTTGGCGGGGCAAGTACCATTTTCTTCGCCTGCGTCTCTGAGGGCGGCAAAGCGCCAAGAATGGGAGTGCCCGGTGGCGCCGGATGGAACAGTCCAACAATTTCAACTGATAACCTCAGCAGCCCTTGCAAGACCGTCAGCGCCATCGGGCCTGGCATTGCAAACATCACAAGGCGCATAGTCACTCACTGCTTTCAGGTATAATAGATATGGTATCGTCAATTGCACGAGTGAAAGAAAAACATATGGCACGCATGGTCAAATGTGTCAAACTTGGGCGCGAATTGCCAGGCCTCGATCAGCCGCCGTTTCCTGGGCCACTCGGTCAACGCATCTACGAACAGGTATCAGCACAGGCGTGGCGTATGTGGCCGCAGCAGGCAACACTGATTATTAATCATTACGGCCTTAGTTTAGGTGATCCGAACGCACAGCGCATCCTGATGCAGGCGATGGAAGAGTTCTTTTTTGGCGAGAATGCCCAGATGCCTGAAGGATGGACACCGCCAACATCGGCACCGGCGAAGGGTGGCCCACGGCGCAAGTGATCAGACTCGTTTGCTAAACAGTGCTGTGATCATTTAAAGTTATCCGGCAACCGGTTGTAGTTCAATTGCCGGTACAATCGTAAACCGCAGGCAAGCATGAGCAGCGCGGAGCGCTGTTTCGACAGTCTCCGGATCAGAACCACGGGCGAAGATAAAGCCGAGATAGCTGTCCCCTTCTGGAAGCGGAACCAGCGGGTAGTTCAGAGGGGCAGTTATTTCGACGGCTTCAATGCCAGGAATAGCACGTGCTTCATCCACACCATCAACCGCACGTAGTATCCCTGCCTGCGGAATAGGGATCATCATAACCCCACCTGCCCGACCTTCCCGACTAAGGGTGTCAATCGGTAAGCCAGCAGCCTGCCGCAAAATCAACTCTTCCAGCGTTGCATCGGTACCAAAGCGTAACGTGCGCGAACATAGACCGCCGATGCTCCGGTTCGCCAACTCAATCATCCACGGCCCACGTTCATTTATGCGAAGTTCGGCGTGGAGTGGGCCGCGCTCTAAACCAACTGCCCGCGCCGCCGATGCAGTAACCGCACGAATAGCGGCCTGGGTCGCTTCAGGCAACCGTGAAGGTGTGACATAGATGGTCTCTTCAAAAAAAGGCCCGTCTAGCGGATCGGGCTTGTCGAAGAGTGCCAACACTTGCAGTTTGCCGTTGTCAATCAACCCTTCCAGGGCAACTTCGAAGCCCGGTATAAAATCTTCAACCAAGAATTCATGCCCGCCTGTCCCTTCAATCCGATCCAACAGCGCATTCAGGCGGCGTACCGCTGCCACAAACTGGCGCGGATTGTCAGCCCGGATAACACCACGACTGCCATTGAGGCGTAACGGCTTGACGACACAGGGGAACGTGACTGTCTGGGCCAGCGTCGTGAGATCATCAGTGGTAGAGCAGAGTCGAAAAGCAGGCGACGGTACACCAGCGCGGGCAAAGAGTTGCCGCATGAGGTGCTTGTCGCGAGCGGCTGCGGCTGCTGCAGGACGATTAAACGCTAATCCCAGTTCGGCGCATACGATGGCGGCCAGCTCAACCCCACTATCATCAACTGGTACAATTGCAGTCAGCGGTTTAACCTCGTGCAGATCGCGAATCGCCTTCAACGCTGCTTCCCGATCACGAAAGTCGATCAATAGGCGTGTCGGCAGGGGACGGATCAACTCTGAAGGGGTATCTTCCGTAACCGTAACCTGAACATCAATCCGCCTGGCCGCGTCTAGAAAGGCCGGTAGGCGGTATGAAGATGGGGTTGTCAGCAACAGGAGATGGGGCTGCATAACCACCTCGATGAGAAAGTTCTGGTCATTGCCGTATACGCTCACCCTGCTACAAGAAGGTTGTTATCAATTGGTTACCAGATGGCTCAGCGCAGCAATACCATGGTTCACTCAAGCGTGGGATCGGTGTTGGTTCTGGTAACACGATTGGGCGCTCACCCGGGCCAATAATCTGATCGCAGAGATCAAGCAAGCGTTGGTAAAAACTGCTGCGTGACGCGCCGCACTGTTCACTCGCTTGCGCCAACGCCATCACCTGACGCTGCAATTCATCCATTGCCGGATCAGGATGTTGCCAGGGGTAAGCCAGAGCGACCGGATCGAATTGCCCGACCAACGCCTGCACGTCGGGCAATTCGAGTAACCGCGAGCCTGCCGGTATGAGCAAACGCAGGCCATACTGCACCGGAGCAACGCTTTCAATCAGACCTAGCTCTGCGATACCGATCAGCAACTCTCGGTAACGTTGTCGGGTCGTCCATGGGGTAAAAGCAACGAACGTAGCATTCAGGGCAATATCATTGGCGCGCAGCAATTCAACGGCACGAACAATATCAGCTCGTGTATGACGTTTGGCAAAACGCGCCAAGATTTCATCATCGAGCGCCTCAACTGCGCTGACCACCATAATGCAACCGGTTGCGCGCAGTTCTGGGAGCAGATGTGCGTAACGCAAGATATGCTCTATCTTGATGGTTACATCATACGTAACATCGGGAAACTCAGCGTGCATAGCCCTGACAATCGGTAACACATGGCCAGGACCATTCAGAAAATCCGGATCGCCAAAGGTGATATGGCGAGCGCCGGCTGCGACCTGAGCGCGAATGTCGGCGAGAACCGTTGATCGAGGGACGACCCGGAAACGACCATTGTAGACCGGAACAACCGGACAGTGACGGCAAAGATGCTTGCAGCCGCGGGTCGCTTCGGTATAACCTGCATAGCGCATCTCAGTAGCAGTGACCAGGGTTGCATAGCGGTTGAGGGGCGGCAGGTCACTCCGATCAGGTGGAATCAGATCAAGGCGATGCAGCGCTATTGTATCAATAGACGGTGGACGCTCACCAGCAGCGAGGCGTTGCCAGATAGCGGTCAGTACTGCTTCAACTTCACCACCAAGACAGCAATCGGCGCCGGCGGCCCGCAGCATACTCGCGTTGAGTGGTGCATATAGACCGTAGCAGACAATAAACGCTTCCGGTGCAGTGGCGCGCAGGCGTGGTAAGAGGGTCAATGCCAGACGAGTGGCGGTGTGCATCGGCACCGAAATCCCAATAAGGCCGGCATTGGCAACCATCGCTTCAGTCAATGGCGTGACACTGACATCTACACAAGTGACATTAGCTCCTGCCCGACGTAACCAGGCTGCCGGTGATGCCAGGCTCAGTGGTTGGTGACCAAGTTCGTAGGTTGAGATAAGTAAAACGTTCATAGAGATTATTGTACCGTAAGATTAGAAACCCATTATCTTGAGAAAGTCTCTCCTCACCACGGAGAGTTTAGGAGTGTGTTTGAGTATTGTCTATCTGGCAGTGATGATGAAGTGTAGGAACGCACGACCTGGAGTGCGACGGGTTTTATCCTCTCACCTCAAGACGTGGGCTAACGGCCCGCACTCTTCGGGCAATCAGGAGCATTTTTCAGACACGCCCTAACAGGACTCTATTGTTGCTGTTGCTGTTGATCCATCAATTCGGCTCGAACACTTGCTGTTGTTACCTGTGGCAATACTTCACTTTCATCAATATGGATGGCAGAGGGGAGAACTTTCACACCAACTTCAAGTTGGCTGGTAGCCTGACCACGGTAGATGCCACGAGTTGGCGGTACATCGGCATAGTCGCGACCAACTGCGACACGAATATGGCGTTCACCGGCGATTAAATTGTTGGTTGGATCAAACCCCACCCAACCCAACTCGGGTAAAAATGCCTCTACCCAGGCATGAGTCGCATCCTCCTCCGAACGGTCGTGATCCTCAGTTCGGTGGAAGAGGTAGCCACTCACGTAACGACAAGGGATGCCAATGCGCCGTACCAACGCAATCATAATGTGGGAAAAATCCTGACAAACTCCCCGACGCGCCAATAGTGCCTCGTCGATTGGTGAATCGACGCGCGTGGTTTGTGGCGCATACACAAACGAATCCGCGATTTGACTTGTCAGTTCACGTAGCAGACTCAATGGATCAGTACGACGTTCTACTCCCAATTCGCGGGCCAGATCGAGCAAGGCAGGAGTAGCCTGAATAAAATGACTGGGCATGCGAAAATCCCAGTACTCTCCCTGCTCAGCCAGAAGGTCGAGTGCACGCCACACCGTATAATCAAGTTGATCAGGAAGCTGGGGTGGGGCAGTAATCTGTACAATTGCTTCGGCGATAATCAATACCTGCCGGTGGGCTGCCGCTATGTCAAAATGGTAAACCTCGTTACCAAGCCAGTCACGATAGTGTTGAATGTGGGCGAAAGGCGCCGTAGTTAATTGGAATTCGAGAAGACGCTGGTTTCCTTCACTCCGCGGGCACATTCGAACTTCGGTCTGGCTTTCGGTTACGGGTGCGCTATAGCGGAAACGAGTCTTATGGAGGATCGAATAGAACATACGTCGATGTTTGTCAAACGCCTCATCAAAGGGCACTACTGAGGCAGTGCCTGATTG
>NZ_JPIM01000114.1 GCF_000735195.1 Chloroflexus sp. MS-G | reverse complement strand
GACGGGGGCGTGTTTGGGGTCGGCCTGGCTGGCCTGCTGGAAGAGGCGGCGGGCTTCGGCGATGCGTCCCTGGTATTTGAAGGCCAGGGGGAGCAGGGTTGTCAGTTTGCGCTCTTCGGTGCTTGGGTCGGCGCCGAGCACCCTACCCAGGGCGTCAAACAGGTCTTGATACAGGTAGCGTTCTTCGGGCAGGCGGCGGACGGCCAGCAGGCCCAGGGCGCGTTCGGCGATCCAGGGGTGACGGGTGGAGAGGCGCCCGGCCTCCTCTTCTTCGGTGATCTCGGTCAGTTCGCCGCGCAGGGGAGAGAGCAGGCGCGGGGTCAGTTCGGCTTCCGGGCAGTGCAGGAACTCCGCTAACAGGCGGCGGCTGATCCAGAAGCCAAAGCGGTGCACCAGGGCGATGCCGGCGTAGCCGCGCAGCAGGAAGGCGACGCGCTCTTCGCGATAGCGCTTTTCCAGGTTGGTAAAGACGGTTTCCAGGATGGCTTCAAAGGAGCAGCCGGCGCGGCTAGTCATCAGGGCGGGGAGCAACTGACCATCCGCCTGCAGGCGGCCGAGCAGGTAATCGAGCCGCTCTGAGGGGGTCTTCTCCTGCAGGGCGCCCAGGGCGTTGTTCGCTTCCAGGCGTTCGAGCAGGGCGTGGGCTTCGTGCTCGTCCAGGCGTTCCAGGCGGAATTCCTGCACCGTCACCCGGCGTTCCACTTCGGGACGGTGGGGGCTGTTGTACCACTCGTGCAGGCGCGCCGTGCCCAGGAGCACGAACGGCAGGCCGCTCTCGTTCAGGTCGCTGAGCAGGGCGGGCAGCTCGTCCACGTAGGGGAGTTCGTCCAGGCAGATCAGGAGCGGCCCATTCTGCTCGAAAGGATGTTCGTAAGGCTGCGTCACGTGGCCGTAATGTCGCCAGAGCACGGGAAGCCCCTGGTGGGCGGCCCCCCAGGCGGCGCGCATCAGCAGGGTGGTCTTGCCCTCGCCGGAAAGCCCGCTGATCACCCCCAGGCGCTGCGCTGGCGTCCCATGAAGGATGAAGTCCATCAGGGAGGGGAAGAGCGTGCGCAGGGCGTCCTGCTGGCGGGCGATGTTCGCCCAGTTGGGCCGGGCGCCGTTGTAGAAATCCGCCGGTTGGCCTGTGGCCTGCGCCTGGCGGAAGGCCTCGTCAAGCAGGCGGAAGACAAATCCGCCCTGGTGACCCAGATGCACCTGGTTGTTGTCACCGGTGATGATGATGGTATGCTCGGCGTTGCCTTGAATGGTGATGGCGCGGCGACTCATGGGCCTATCGCTTGACCTGATTGTGATTGCCGGTAATGATGGTGCTGCCGCTGGCGTTCCCGCCGATGGCGACAGAGCGATTGCCGCTGGCGATGACGGTCTGCCCGGCGGGGCCGGATTGCGGCAGCAGGCGGGCGAGTTCCTGGGCCAAGGAATCGTCTTCGGCGAGGAGTTTCTTCAGTTGCAGGCGCAGGGCGGCCAGGGCATCTTCGTCGTCGGGATGGGCGGCAGCGTCCTGGGCGGCTTCGAGCGCAGCGGGTCTGGCTTCCATCTTTGGGCGCAGTCTGTCTCACAGGGCTTTGACTTGCTCGAAGCCTTTTTCACCGGTCTTTTCGCCGAGTTTTTTGGCCGCTTCCTGCCCGGCAAGTTTGGCGCCTTTGAGCAGGTAGGGCAGGAAGGGGGCGAGGAGTTGCACGAGTTGAGTAGAGAGTTGAGGGTCCATTCAGCTTCACTTTCCGCTAACTGATGTTGATAAAAAGGTTGGTAATGGGCTCAATGCGTGGTCATCTTGTGTCACCCAAACATCAGACCACAACAAGGAGCCCATTACTACGACAAATCATACCATACGTGTTTTGGTTACGTTGCTTCACCGTCTTCTGGTGGGGACCAATCTTGCCCTGTTCCATTTCATGTTCATGGGGATGATGGTGAGCGGGGCGCGCTTGCCGAACCGTGGAGCCATGTTTCCGGCGCTGAAAGCAACGGGATTGTCGGATGCGGCCATGCGGAGGGCGTGGGGAGCCGTTCGCAACGGCGCCTGGCAGAGAGCGGTCCTGCTGCGTCTGTGGCGGGAATAGATGAAGGAATTGCAAGGCTGGCAGGAGCATCGTTACGAAGGATATGTTCCGGTGACGGTGGACATCACGGTGTTTTGGCGTCTTTCGTGTTCGTAAGATTTGAACAGTGCGGATTTTGTGTTCCGGTGACGGTGGACATCACGGTGTTTTGGCGTCCAGCGCTGAAAAGATGCCCCAGCAAGCACGATCACCCGGCGGCCAATCGGGCTTTACCGGCGGTGATCGTTTGGATCAGCGGGGAAGTGGGGGAAGTGAATGGGCAGCGGATGGCCCTGCCACGGGTTTTTGAACGGGTCCATTCCACAGACACGAGCGAGAACAATTTGTGGCAGAGGGTGCGCACAAACGTCCAGCAAGGCCTTCAGGAAGATGAAATGGTGGTGGTGGATGCCGGGGTGACAATCAGCGCGCTGCACGAGGCGGGGATTGAGCGCTCTCTCATCCGCCTGGCGACCACTTTCACGGCACGGCGCAACGTTCTCCCCGACCATCACCGTGGGCGCAAGGCGAAGGATGGCAGGTTGGTGCGACCGTTGGCTCGCCAGTATCAAGGCAGAACGCTGGCAGCCACCCCTCCCGACGAACCATACACCTGGGAGGAGGACGGACGCCAGCTACGCGCCGAGATTTGGCGCAACCTGGTTTTGAATGAGGTGACGCCTGACCCGCAGCACCGGGTTTTTGACGTGTACGCCATCTCCGACCCGGCCTTCAAACAGCCCTGGCTGTTAGCGACACCTGTCAAACTCAAGCCGGAACGTGTGCGGGCCATGGACACAGACCGCTGGCCGGTGGCGCACATCCCGGTGCGCGCCACGCAAATGGTCGGCGCCCACCGTCAGTGTGTGCACAACCCGGAACGTGTCCAACGCTTGCCCGCATTGGCGCTCCTGGCCGGCTCGATGTTGAGTTTCCTGGCGGCCACATTCCCCGCTCCCCCAACCGGCTTCTGGGATCGTAAACCTAAACGAACGCCAGGGCGCTTCCGCCGCCTGTTGATCGGCCAGCCATTTCCCAAAGATGTCAAGCTTCCGGGGCACCTTCGCGAAAAGAAGTCGGTGACGGGGCATGTGCCCAAAGGAAACCTGGCGCGATGGCTGAAAACGGCCAACATGGCGGCAACGTAGGCCGTTTGGCACGCCCAAACAGGTTATGTTGTAAGGTTCAAATCTGCCGGAAGCCAATTCCGGCGCACGAGGCTGGCAACTTTTAGCGGAAAGGAAAGTATAATAGAGTGTCGAGAATTACAGGCCATCGCGATGGTTCTCAGTGCGATGCCGCAGTGAGAAATTAGGGTAAATCGAAGGCATTCTGCTCGACAAGATTTCGCATACTTCCATACACGCTACTGCAAGCTGGAAAAGATTAATACTTGTGTGCATTTGCTTAGGGTTTTCGATGCATTGTCCCTGCACAGTAGTCGGGAGGGGAAAAAGAGGTAAACGGTGGGGATGCGGGTTCCAAACCTGCTACTTTCTCCTGACGGTGTGAAAGAGGCAAGGGTAGCGGAAGGTAGTACCAGGGCTTTCCAACGTTTTCACCCCATCTGCCAGTGGATTGCCAGATAGCAGCCTTGTCCAGATATTTTTAGAGGTATTCTACTCGTTTTCACGAGGAAGCGTAAGGATGTTCTATGCCAGAAGTACAGTTTCTCGGTCACGCCTGTTTCCGAATTCGCGGTCGTGATGGTACGATCGTCTGCGATCCCTATCATCGTTCTATTGGTCTCGATCTCGGACGTCCGACAGCATCTATCGTTACGGTAAGTCATCATCACCCTGATCACGATAATTCCAGCGCAGTACGACCTCTCCGTGATCGCGTTTTTGTTGTTGATGGTCCCGGTGAATACGAGATTGGTGGGGTCTTGATTACCGGTGTGCGCACCTTTCACGATCAGGTGAAGGGGGCCGAACGTGGTTTCAATACGGTGTACATCATTCACCTCGATGACCTGGTCTTCTGTCACCTTGGCGACCTTGGTCACGAGCTAACGACGAGCCAGCTCGAAGAGATTGGCTCGAATGTTGATGTTCTGTTTGTCCCGGTTGGTGGTGGAGAGACAATCGGGCCAGCGCTGGCAAGTAATGTCATTAGCCAAATCGAGCCACGCTTCGTTATACCAATGCACTATGCAATGGGGCAAACCAATTTCGATCCACCACTGGCCCCCATCGAGCGGTTCGTTAGCGAGATGGGATTGAAAGAATATACCCCTGAAGAGAAGTTTGTGATCAATGCCAATGCCTTGCCGGAGGATGAAGAGCAGACCAGGATCGTTTTTCTTCGCCCGATAAACGGCTAACATCTGGCGCCGTTTGTGGTATACTTAACTATTGAAGTGCAACGGCGTGTGACCTGTTTCGTTCATCTTCTGCTACGTAACAACAGTGGCAGAGATGCCGAACACAAAGGCAAAAGAAGGCTTTAGATACACGCTCAAACGGTAGCACAAAATACGTTACAGCCAGTTCAAATCGTCGGCAGATACCGATTGTTCGTGATGCAATCGTATTTGACACAACGAGAAGAGAGCCAGTGTGGGTCGGTTCAACCCGAAGGTTGACCGACCCACAAATCTTTAGAACAGGGAGTGCTGTGCTATGACCAAGTACATTTTTGTTACCGGTGGGGTTGTTTCATCAGTAGGGAAAGGCATTGGTGTCGCCTCAATCGGTCGCTTGCTAAAGAGCCGTGGGTTCTCGGTTTCAGTCATGAAGCTCGATCCCTACCTGAACGTTGATCCGGGCACGATGTCACCGTATCAGCATGGTGAAGTCTTCGTCACGGCTGATGGCGCAGAGACCGACCTCGATCTTGGGCATTATGAACGGTTTATTGATGTGAACCTGAGCCGATTGAGCAACGTCACCACCGGCCAAATCTACTCGGCAGTAATTGCGAAAGAGCGACGAGGAGATTATCTTGGCGGCACGATTCAGGTTATCCCGCATATCACCAACGAGATCAAGGCCCGTATCGGTGCCCTGGCGCGGAGCAGCCAGGCTGATGTGGTAATCGTTGAAATTGGTGGCACTGTCGGCGATATCGAGAGTCTGCCCTTCCTAGAGGCAATCCGTCAGATGCGGAAAGATGTTGGACGCGACAACATTCTCTATATTCACGTTACCCTCTTACCGCATATCAGCACTGGCGAACTGAAGACGAAACCGACGCAACACTCAGTTATGGCGCTCCGCAACGTCGGGATTAGCGCCGATATTATTCTCTGCCGGGCTGACCGTCCTATTGATGATGAGATTCGCGAGAAGATCGCCTTTTTCGCCGACGTTGATGTACGCGCTGTGATTCCGGTGCCGACCGTTGACTCAATCTACGAAGTACCACTGGTCCTCGAAGATATGGGCCTGGGTGAATATTTAGTCGAACGGTTAGGACTGCCGGCGAACCCGCCTGACCTAGAAGAGTGGCGTGCACTGGTCGCCCGCATCCGGCAGGAGAAACGTCGCTTACCGATTGCCCTTGTCGGGAAATATGTTGAGCTACACGATGCCTACATTAGCGTTGTTGAAGCGCTGCATCATGCCGGTCTTGAACAATCGATAGACATCGATATTCGCTGGGTCTCAGCCGAAGAAGTAGAACGCGAGGGTGCAGCCCGCTTGCTAGCAGGCGTCTACGGTATTCTGGTACCGGGTGGATTCGGTGAGCGAGGAATTGAGGGGAAGATTGCGGCTGCTGACTATGCCAGGGTTCATGGGATCCCTTATCTTGGTCTCTGTCTGGGCATGCAATGTGCCACCATTGCCTTTGCACGTCACGTCCTCGGCACTCATGATGTGAATAGTACTGAATTCAATCCACAGACGGCTCATCCGGTCATCGATTTGATGCCGGATCAACGCGATATTACCGAGAAGGGCGGCACAATGCGCCTGGGTCTCTACCCGTGCGATCTAATACCGGGAACGCGAGCACATGCTGCTTACGGTTGCAACCGGGTAGAAGAACGGCACCGTCATCGCTTCGAGTTCAATAACCGTTACCGGGCCATCCTTGAAGCGGCCGGTCTGGTTATCAGCGGTGTGTCACCAGACAGGCGGCTGGTTGAAATCATTGAACTGCGCGATCATCCCTGGTACGTAGCCAGTCAATTCCACCCCGAATTCCAATCGCGTCCGGGTAAACCACATCCGCTCTTCCGCGGTTTTGTCGCGGCAGCGGCTCAGACATTGCTAGCTGGCGAAGCTCGTCAGTTGCCTCTGGTGGCGAGTACATCGTAGTTCGACAGGAACTGTTTTGAGGCTGTACCGGCGCTGAGGTAATGATACGGTAATGCGAGTCGGTATAGTACAACAAAGAGCCGTTGTCGATATGCCACGGAGCCACCGATGCGTACTCGTCTCAAATTAAAACCTGGTCAGCGCGGTACCAAGAAGCTACAAGCAATGTATGGCGATCGGCTCGTCTGTGTTCGGTATCGGTACGACCCGGACACCGGACGCCGATTTAAGACGATTGAAATCATTGTGGAAGAAAAAGAGTGGACACCGCGGAATCACCACCATGATCAGGCCGACAATTTTGCTGCTGATTGATGCAGAGGTGACGTTCCGAGGCTGGGTTATTTAGAGGCTGTCTGGAATACCCAGAAGAGGATCGGTTGCGTCATAGCAGCGCTGTGCCCGTACATTGATCGGGTTTCATCCGCCGTACCGTGAGACGATTATTCGGATAGGCTCTAAGAACTTGTCCGAATGTCTTGTATCGTCACACCCACGACGGGATAACTCTGTTAGCAGGGGCGAGGCAGTAACCTCGCCCCCACAGGTATTCACAACGATAATCACAGAGCGACTATCCGCCATATCCTGTCGCAGCAGATTCGGTTGGGGTGCAGCGCCGCTTCAAGGCGCAGTAGTGCTGTATCCGTCCATCCATCGATGAGTTACATCCGTTGCACCGTGAGACGAATATTCGGATAGGCTCTTACTCTTCACGAAGACAAATCCCTGGGAAAAGATAGAACCGCTATGACCAGAACATCGCATCTTGTTCAGCCCGCAACTGGTCACTCAACCGATTGGGAGGTAACTGTACATCTGCATAGGTAATGATACCGTCTTTCGGAATATCGTGCAGCAGCGTACATCCCTCCGCCAGCCCGATTGGCAAGATGCGTTCGGCCTGAACCACCTCGGCATTTTCAGCCAACCCATACGTCATATAGCCCCCTAGACCATCGAGCGTTTGACCAGCGCGTAGATCGGTTTTGGCCGCTGCAATCACTTCAACAGTGGGTCGGCCAGCCGCTGCTAGCACCGTATCACCAAACAGAGCGACCCGTGCAACCGAATTGGGAACCTCAAAATGGCACAGGTGGTACGGTGTGTAAAAGAGGTAGAGTGGCCCCTTTCCTAGCTTATACAGATTCAGGTAGTGCTGCATCCGTGGATGGTCGTGGGTACCCAACACAAACACGCCTGGCCCCGGTGTTGCACCGACAACGTAATCGACAATCCCTGGCCCTTCGAGCAAGGCCTCTAGCGGATACAGCTCATGTACGACATCGGCTAGCGGTGTGCCGGATGGTACGGTTGGCCCAAACATCCCCCGCTTCGCGACCCGCATTCCTGTGGCGTTTGCCACAACTGCCTGCTCGAACGAAATTTTCGTACCGTCGGCGAAGCTGGTCACCATATATGGATTTTGCCCCCATTGACGGGCAAAATTGGCCTGCGTGGTTGGATTGCGATACGGATCGTGCAAACCTTTTATATTGCCGCACAATACCGGCTTGACCCCTAACCCGCGCACGAAGCGATAGAGGTTCATAATGACGCCGGGCTGGTCTCCGTCGGAAAGGGTAAAGATCACACCATTGCGACGGGCATACACCTGCAAAATTGCACCGAGGGTTCCATCGAGTTCGGCATTCATCGTTACTACGTGTTTGCCGTGGCGCATCGCGGTGAGGGCTACTTGAGCGCCAAATTCAACCGCACCGGTCACTTCGAGAATGACATCAATGCCATCGGCAGTGCAAAGCAAGAGCGCATCGCTGGTTACTGCTGGTGCACCAGCTTCGAGTGCTGCTGCCAAAGCAGTTGGCGAATCGACCCGGCGAATCGCTTCGGTCGGTACATCGGCTTCAGTATACGCCTGGATTGCTCGTTCAATGGTGCGATTGGCGATGGCAACCAATCGCATACCACGGGTATACCGGATCATCTGGAGGGCAATTCCACGCGCCATAAAGCCCGCACCGATCATGCCAACTCGAATTGGCCGGCCCTCAGCTTCGGCGCGTTGCAATGCAGTGTCGATCAGGATCATAGTTTTCTCCGCGGGGTTGTTCTGTGCTTGCAGGCGCTCGTTAGACGTGCCTGCGGTAGATGTTATGCACCTGCAAGCAGAGAGGGGATAACAGATAATCTCAAATACCGAACTGGCCGGGTGAGCAGACTGACCTGCATCCACACCTTCACACCTGGTGCGAATGCAGGTTGCGAAAGACACACCCACAACGCTTGCTAACCGTTAAACAGCGGCCAGCGCTTATCTTTCTCACTGATTTCGGTGACCGGCAACGGCCACTCAATCCCGAAGGCCGGATCGTCATAACGCACGCCACCTTCGGCAGACGGCGTGTAGTACTGTGAGACCTGGTAAAACACTTCCGTGTCGTCTTCAAGCGTCTGAAAACCGTGGGCAAAACCTTCCGGTACGTACAGTGCCAGCCGATTGGCCGCAGTGAGCTTCACGCCGATCCAGCGCTTGTAGGTTGGTGAATCGGGACGTAAATCGATAATCACATCGTAGATTGCGCCACGGATGCAACGTACTAATTTAGTTTCCGCATACGGTGCGTGCTGAAAGTGCATCCCCCGCAATGTACCGGCCACCCGATTATACGAGAGGTTCATCTGAACAACGCGACTCACCAGACCATGAGCAGCGAATTCATCGTCAGCCCAAACCCGTGCGAAGAAGCCACGGTTGTCTTCACGTGGCTCCAACTCAATGATGTGGGCATCCTTTAATTCGGTAGGAATAAACCGCATAGTCAGCTCCTCCAGAACAGTTCGGCGTCAAGTTGATTGGTTGCGATCAGATGACGAAGCATCTTGAGGCGCGTGTATGGCGGCGCCTCGAAGATCTCGCGCGTCATGCCAATACGCTCGAAGACAGCGCGCAATTGCTGAGCACCAGCTAAGGCGTCGTACCGGCAGGAAAATCCGGGCAGGTGTGTCGCAATCTTGGTAAAATCAACCCGATAGCTGCGATTGTCTGCATCTTTCTGCCCAAACGTTAATTCGCAACCGGGAAAGACTTCGGCGACGATCTCGGCAATCTCGCGCACACGGTAATTGTAACGGCTATCGCCAACATTGAAAATCTGATTGTGGATCGCTTCGCGTGGCGCCTCCAACGCACAGGCGACAGCCTGGGCAATGTCGAGAATGTGTACTAGAGGTCGCCACGGCGTGCCATCACTGGTCATCGCAATCTTGCCGGTTGTCCAGGCCAAACCGGCAAGATTGTTCAGCACCACATCAAACCGTTGGCGCGGTGAGGGGCCGAAGGCGGTTGCATTGCGCAGAAATACCGGTGAAAAGTCATCATCAGCCATCTGGGCCAAATCACGCTCCACCAGCACTTTACATTCGGCGTAAGCCGTTTGGGGGTTAACCGGTGACTCCTCAGTTTTGATCTCACCTTCCTCTCCGATGCCATACACCGAACATGATGACATATACACGAAGCGCCTGACGCCAGCCGCCTTCGCAGCACGAGCCAGCCTGACACTGCCCTGATGGTTGATCTGAAACGTCAGATCACGGTTAAGCTGCCCCAACGGATCGTTCGATAGCTCGGCCATATGCACCACTGCGTCAAAACCGGCCAGGTCAGCAGCGGTTAAGCAACGAATATCCTGGACAATCAATTGTGGTTGTCGCATGCCGCTGTGGTAGAGCCAGCCACTCTCGTAGTAGCCGGTGTCAACACCGACAACCTCGTGTCCACGTTCCATCAGATACGGCGCAGTGATGATACCGATATAGCCACCGCTGCCGGTTAAGAGGACTTTCATTGCTAGCTCCTTCCATCATTCCCAAATTTTCCAGGGCGCCTGGCCGCTCTGCCACAACCCTTCCAGGTAGTTCTTATCGCGCAGGGTGTCCATCGGATGCCAGAAGCCGTGATGACGGTAGGCGGCCAGTTGTCCACGCTGAGCCAACTGCTCTAGTGGCTCACGTTCCCAAACGGTCTCGTCACCGGCGATCAGATCGAATGCTGCTGGTTCAACAACGAAGAAACCACCGTTGATATACGCCCCATCACCCTTCGGCTTCTCTTTGAAACTCTCGATCAAGGTCTGGCCTTCACTCAGCGAGAAGGCCCCAAAGCGGCCTGGCGGCTGCACTGCGGTTAAGGTCACCGTCACACCTTGTTCGCGATGGTAAGCGAGCAAAGCCCGAATATCGACATCACTTACCCCGTCACCATACGTCAGACAGAAGGTCTCGTTTCCAACGTAGGGCTGAATACGCTTGATGCGACCACCAGTCATGGTGTTCTCACCGGTATCAACTAGTGTCACCTGCCACGGCTCGATCTTCGTATGGTGCACCGTCATCCGGTTTTCACGCATATCAAAGGTCACATCAGCATGATGCAGATAATAATTGGCAAAATACTCTTTAATCATGTGACCTTTGTAGCCACAGCAGATGATGAACTCGTTGATTCCGTGGGCCGAATAGATTTTCATAATGTGCCAGAGAATAGGCCGATTACCGATTTCAACCATCGGCTTCGGTCGAATGGCACTCTCTTCACTGATGCGGGTACCGTAGCCGCCAGCCAGAATGACCGCCTTCATACGCTGAGTCTGCCTCCTCGTGCTAGTTATAGCTCGCCACGTCGTTGCAGTTCCTGCCGGAACCAGGGAATAGTCTGTTCTAGGCCTTCGCGTAGGGATACTTTTGGTTCCCAGTTAAGAATCCGTCGGGCTTTGGTTATATCAGGTTGACGCACTTGAGGGTCATCTTTGGTGCGGAGATCGCGATAGACAACCCCTGCTTTGTTACCGGTTATTTCATTAACGATCTGGGCGAACTCGGCAATTGTAAATTCACTGGGATTGCCAATGTTCACCGGTTCGACTTCATCGCTAAACAGCAATCGGTAGACGCCCTCTACCAGATCGGAGACATACTGAAACGAGCGGGTCTGACTACCATCCCCGTAAATGGTGAGTGGTTCGCCACGTAAGGCTTGCGAAATAAAGTTGGGAACGACCCTTCCATCGCGGAGCCGCATCCGAGGGCCATAGGTATTGAAGATACGAACAATGCGCGTCTCCACACCGTGGTAGTTGTGGTACGCCATCGTCATTGCTTCAGCGAAGCGCTTGGCTTCATCGTACACACCTCTTGGCCCAACCGGATTCACGTGACCGTAATAACTTTCAGGCTGTGGATGGACTTGGGGATCGCCGTAGACTTCCGAAGTTGACGCAAGTAAAAAGCGGGCACCTTTGGCCCGCGCCAGACCGAGAGCTTTATGGGTACCGAGCGCACCAACTTTGAGCGTCTGAATTGGCAACTCAAGGTAGTCGATTGGTGACGCCGGTGAAGCGAAGTGCAATACGGCGTCGATGGGTCCTTCGATGTAAATGTAGTTCGTTACATCGTGATGAATAAAGAGGAAGCGAGGATGACCGGCCAGATGAGCGATATTGTCGGTACTGCCGGTGATCAGATTATCCATCGCGATCACCGTATGCCCTTCAGCCAGAAACCGATCACACAAGTGTGAACCAAGAAAGCCTGCTCCCCCGGTAATTAATACGCGCATAGATGTTGTGCTCCTCTGTATATCGTTGACTTACATTGTAGTGACCAATCTTGACGGTTTGATGAATATTGTAGCGGTTTTTATTAACCTTCATCCGGTGATGGTTCCCAGTAATGGCGGCGATGTTCACGATAAAACGCGATGGTTCTTGCCAGACCGGTGCGGAGATCGATTCGCGGCTGCCAACCTAGCATCGTCCGAATCCGGCGATCATCGGCGTAGTAGTCACCAATATCGATCGGTTTGCGGTCTGGAGGGTAGGGAATGATCTCAAAATTTCCCCCGCCGGCAATCTCAACCGTGAGCGCTGCCAGATCGCGCAAGTTAATTACTTCAAGACCACCTAGATTAAAAATTTGTCCGCCAGCAGCCGGATGCAGTGCAGCCAGTAACAACGCATTAACGCAATCATCAATGTAGGTGAAATCGCGCAGTTGTTTTCCATCGCCCCAAACCTGTATCGGCTTTCCGTCGATCACGTTTCTGATCCAGACGCCCAGAAAGGTCTGACGCGCATCTTTGACTCGCATCCGTGGGCCATACGTGTTCGTCAAACGTAAAGCACATGCACGAATACCATAGACATTATTGTAGAGAATATGGTACCATTCACCGGCCATTTTGTTGATCCCGTTTACATCGACCGGGTGTAATAAATGGCGTTCATCAACTGGGAGATAGTCAGGCTTACCATAAATCTGGCGGGTGGACGCATAGACAATCGTGATACGCGGGTTATTCTTGCGACAGGCTTCGAGGATAGAGAGCTGGGCCCGACAATTGATGTCGAGATCAATGTAGGGGTTGCGCATCGAGTCGAGATGGCTGGTTTGCCCGGCGAGGTTGAAGAGAAAATCCTGACCCTGCACCAGATAATTCATCGAGTACTCATCGCGCACATCAGCGATATTTACTCGCACTCGCTTCTCAATTCCGGCAATGTTGTAAAGGTTTCCGCCATACTCCGGAATCAGCGAATCAACCAGCGTAATATTTGCACCCAGCTCGACTAAACGATGAGCCAGATTCGAGCCGATAAAGCCCAGACCACCGGTGATCAGGACATTTGCACCGGCAAATTGCTGGAAATCAATCATACGACCCTCGTTCGTACTGTTTCAGCCACAAACATAACTTCTTCGTAAGTTAATTCAGGGTACATGGGTAACGATAAAATCCGGCCAGCCAGGTCTTCGGTTACCGGTAGACTACCCGCTCGATACCCCAGCTCAGCATAAGCCGGTTGCAGATGGGTAGGTGTTGGGTAGTGAATATCGCAGCCGACACCGTGGGCGAGGAGATGCTCACGTAGCCGGTCGCGAGTAACCCGGTCGGGAAGGGTAATCACGTAGAGGTGATACACGTGGCCTGGTTCATCTACGGGTAGACCAATTGGTACATCGGCTAACGCCGTAGCATACCAGCCAGCGCGTTCGCGCCGGGCAGCGTTCGCTGCTGCAAGATGAGCGAGTTTCACACGCAACAAAGCCGCTTGCAGCTCATCGAGGCGAGAATTACGTCCACCGATTTCGGTCGTGTAATATTTTCGCTCCCAACCGTACATGCGGAGGCGTCGCAGTCGTTCGGCGAGTGAGGTCTGGTTAGTTACCACTGCTCCGCCATCCCCCAACGCGCCCAAATTCTTGGTCGGGTAGAAACTGAATGCGGCAATATCACCCCACTGCCCGGCCTGTCGTGGTTGCCCCGTTGAATCGATTCGCCATGCACCATGGGCCTGAGCCGCATCTTCGATAACAACGAGATCGTGTCGTTTGGCCAGGTCATTGATCGCTGCCATATCGGCGAGCCGTCCAAAGAGATGTACCGGTATCACAGCTCTGGTGCGCGGCGTAATTGCCGCTGCCATTGCCGCCGGATCGAGATTCTGGGTAGTCGGATCGACATCAACCAGGATTGGACGGGCGCCAGCCTGCAAGATGGCGGCTACGTCGTACATACACGCATTGGCAACCGTAATCACCTCATCACCCGGCCCGATGCCAGCGGCAACCAGCGCCAGGTAGAGTGCTTCAGCACCGCTGGCTACGCCTACACAATGGTTCACCCCACAGACATTAGCAAATTCCTGCTCGAATGCTGCCACTTCGTTACCTAGAATATACCAGCCACTTTCGATAACTCGCTTGACGGCGGCGATGAGTTCGGTGTTAATCGCTTGATGGCTACGCCGCAGATCGCCAAACGGTACGCGCCAGGTTGTGCTCATCATGTAACTCCTCAGTTCAGGGTTAAGATGTCCACCGGTAGTATGCACGATCCGTACACTTAGAGCAAATTTTAAAGCCTTCGTGTAGTCGTAGAGAAGATTAGGGTGAGCAGTGGGAGCGTATTTCAATCCTGGCCCAAATGACATGTTGAGGGAATAAATGATAGTCCTTGTCTACACACCGTGCGATGCGGGCCAGCGACCCGCGCACGCGGTGCCAGTCAGCGTCTAACGCAGCCACTACCTACACACTGCACGATGCGGGCCAGCGACCCGCGCACGCGGTGCCGGTCAGCATCTGACGCAGCCACTGCCTATACACCGTGCGATGCGGGCCAGCGACCCGCGCACGCGGTGCCGGTCAGCGTCTAACGCAGCT
>NZ_JPIM01000113.1 GCF_000735195.1 Chloroflexus sp. MS-G | reverse complement strand
TTTCAACCGGTGCAACCCTGCTCCATTGCATTGCGGAACGATCAAAACTCCCACCACACCCAGTGGTACGATGTGACCGGGGTCGGACGGGATGGGAATGCACTACCCGGCTTGGGCAGCTTATCGTTAATCGGGTTCACCGTTGCACTACGTGCGTATATATACGCCGGTTTGCCAGCATTCATATCGAATGCCGTTTTGACCCAGGCCTGAGCAATGGTGAGCTGTGCCCAAGGAAGATCGCCTATGATCGGGAAGCTCGGCATACGCATATTGGCAACCAGTTGCCCACCGAACGCAATGTCGGCCATATTACTGTTGAAACCGAGTAACATGTGTGCGCCTTGGAAGGCGTTAAACCAGCGTCGGATCGGTTCGTTTCCTGCGGTATACCCCTGGACGCGCAGTGTCTGGCATGAAGCAAAGCCAACCCAGCGTAGATTCTGATAGCGGGCATTCCTCCCATCAAACCAGGTGCTATCTTTGTTAGATGCCATCGCAATGCCACCCGGCCCACCGTGCCCGGCGTAGTACACGAAGGCAGCGCGATCAACCCCATCGCTACAATCGACACCACCCAAGCTACAATCACGCCAGTCCTTTTCCCAGGCGTTGGCGTTCGACCAGAAGAAGCGCGATGTATAGCCATATCCGATCATACCGATACTAAAACCGTTGACATCGGGGATAACTCCAGGCAAATCGGAGCCGCCTGGACCTGCTGGTGGATAGTCCCAATTGCCTTCAACACCGAAGGTATAGCTGGTTTGGGTGAGATCGATCGTGGGCAGCGCACTAGTACTGGTGCCACTGCGCGTCACGACTGGAATGTACAAAAAGCGAAAATCGGGGATCAAGCTGATCGTGGCATCGCGTTGAATACCGTTATTATCGGTTACCCGTAAGATGACGGTAACGACCGTCGGTGAAGTTTCACGAACACTGGCTGGGAGCGCTGCGGAAAGATTGACTGAACCGGCTGCGTTTAGCGTCGCTACATTGCTCAACGGTGTCTCATCATCGAGGAGCCACTGATACGTATAAGGGGCAGTACCATCGCTGATGTTACCGGTCAGGTTGAGCGGCTGACCGGTATTGAAGAGACTGCCATTAGCCGGTGTGGTAATAGCGACCGTCGGCCCAAAGCCACCCGATCCGCTTTCGGCCAGTGGCAACGAGAAGGAACGCAGGACGATCACATCACCGTTTGGCAGCGTCACAGTAATGTCTTCAAACACTGCCTCTGGTTCCAGTACCGTCTGTTCAACCGCCGCATCATCAACGACATACGATAGACGTGGCGCCGGAACATCAACGGTTGCGTCGGGATATGAACGTTCTACCATTTGTTGGACCTCATTGCGCACAGTATTGAGATCGCGTACCGGCACTTCTCCCAGATAATCCAGGCTCCGCCCGAAAAAGGGCATCGCAACAGCAGCCAGACCGGGCACAGCATTGTCCAGTGAGTCACTACCGCCCTGTTGAGAGATTACCGTATCGGTATGGGTAAACAACAGTGAGAGGTGACCACCAGCGCCACCGATGTTAATGAAGTCCTGTCCATTAACGAAGCCGAACGGCACTTCAACCACGACTCCGACAATCGACTCGGAGACCTGCCCCAGACCTGCGCCACCGACCGGCGCCTGCGCTGCCCGAATAAGCGTGGTGCGGCCAAAATCTTTCGTCGAGTTGCAGTTACCGGGTAGAGCAGCCAACCGCACTGGGTAATTGCTCTGACTGTTACCGGCCAACACACCATCGCGACCGACAAAATTATTGTTGGTCAAAAAGAGACACGCCAGCCGTTTTGCCGTTTCGACATTAACTGACCCGGCAGGCGTTTCACGTCCTAGCCCATCGATGTCGTAGGCAAAGAACCCACCGGATGCTGCATACTGCGTAAGCACCGTCCGGTTCTGTTCATTCAGGCGAAAGAAACGGTTCCTGCCGCGAAACTCGTCTTGCCCTGTGGGGGCGCCACGTCCGATCCCTTCGAGTACTCCTCCCAATTGTTGGGTCGTGGTGTCACTGACCGATAGTTTTGTCAAGCGAAAGACGGGTAAACGATTGTTGGTTTGGGCTGGAGTTGGGACTGCCGGCATGAAGGTGAACGAAAGCAGCACCAGTAGCACCAGACCGAGTAATCGCTGTGATCGGAGCACTCCTTCCATACGTTCCTCCTTAGCTATTCAAACCAGAAGATGTCTGTACCGCAAGCAGGGGAGGAACGATTGCAATGAGTGCTCAGGTTAGATCATCACGATCTTAAACGTATATCCCGGTAAAAAGTTTCAGCGAGTTTATGACATTGATGGAAGAGATTAGAGCAGCGTAGATGTACGGACAAAGAGACCTCGCTTCGGGGATTCTGGCAATTGCCGTAGTCCTTGCCTTCTCTATACTTTCACACTTCGTAAAACTCTTTGCACTTTCGGGATCAACACAAGGGGTATAGCGCGTAAGCGTGCGTTATTTTGTCAAAAACGTGTTGACCGTTGCTATTATCCGTGCTAGAATAGGCGCGATTACCACAGAATCCTGATCGCTGTGAGATAGAAGTAAAAGGAAGGATAGGTCATGGCGGATCCCGAAAGCATCTTGCAGCTTGGCATTGAAGCCGTGCGTAAGGGGGAGAAGGATGAAGCGCGTAGGCTCTTCCGCCTGCTGACCCGTGAACACCCCGACAATGTCCAGGGATGGCTCTGGCTCGCCGGTGTTGCAGCCGATCGTGAGGAGCGGCAGGCAGCGCTCGAACAGGTGTTGCGTCTCGATCCGAATAATGAGATGGCCCTGAAAGGGTTGCAGGCATTAGGGGTAATGCCAACATCAAGAGGCGCTGAATCGCCACAACCCGGCCCGCTATCTCCGCCTCCTGCTCCGTCGACACCAGAGGCTGATGTACCTGCTAAGCCGTCACCTGCGCCTGCGTCAACTCTACCTGATTTCGATGAAGACGATCCATTTGCCCAGCTCGATGCTTTATCTGAAGCGATGGCTGCCGATAGTGGGCCGGTGCGCCGCGATCCGACCGCTCCGCGCCCAGAAGAAGTTCCGGCTGGTGAACCGGAAGTTGCAGCAGCTACGTCGTCTCCGCCACGCTCCAGCCGCCCTGCCGAGTCATCACGCTCTAGCCGCCCTGCCGAGCCGCCGCGCTCCAGTCGCCCCAGTACCAGTTGGGCGCGTGGTAGTAGCAGTAGCAAGTCTACTCAAACCACGCGGTCGGCTCGCGGTGGCGGTTTGTTCGGGAATCTTTTTCGCCGTTCGGGGCCGCCATCTCGGCGTGATGATGATTTAGAAGCTGAGACGGTACCGGCAAAGCGTGGGTTGACACCGCTGACCGTCATTTTGCTGGCAGTGCTCCTGATTGCCTGTATCGGGTTCGGTTTTGTTTTTCTCTCCCGTCGCGACCAGACGGCGACTGTTCCCCCAACGCAGGCGACAGCTCAGGCAGCTACATCAATCGCTGCTACAACTGAGGCCTCTCTGGCGCCAACGACGCCACCGGTACCTGAGCCTGAGCCAACAGCAACCCCAGCGGTTGAGCCAACCCCAGAACCGACTCCCTCTGAGCCAACGCCAACACCACCACCGCCTGTACCTGATCCGGCACTGGCGAATCCGACCCTAGTTAGCCCGGGTACCGAGTTGACCAGTAATGGTTGGGCTTACGACTTTAATCAACCAACTTACGCTGCACCGATTATCGGGCCACTGAATGGAATTACTCCTAATAACGGTCGCTTTGTAGTGGTGCTGGCGTTCGTGCGCAATACGACCGGTCAAGACCAACCGCTACCACCTGATTTCTTTGTCCTGAAGGATGCTCAGGGTCGGGTTTGGACACCTCGCCTCGATGCGTCGGATGCTTACCTCATTCGCGGTGTGAATGCCGACCTGAGCCACAGTGAGGTGGTTCCCGCCGATGGTTTTGTGCGGAGTGTTGCCATTTTATTCGATGTAGCTCCCGATGCTACTGACTTAGTCTTCTTTGCCCGCAGCAATCCCGATCAGGGTTGGTTGGTCCTGAGTCGCGTTTGATCTGCGGTTGTTGCAGTGAATGTGGGTGACGAAGCGGCGATTGATCTGGAACTGTGGTTGACCCGCGGCGCGTTGGCAGCGCGCCGCGGTGATCTTGTGACGGCACGCCGCATTTTTCGAGCGTTATCACACCTGGCGCCTGCCGACCGTCGGGTTTGGATTGGCTTGGCGCGAGTAGCCGAGAGCGTTGCGGAACGTACTGAAGCGTTACAGCGTGCCGAATACGCAGTGGCAGCACCCCTACCCTTACCACCAACCCTGAGCCGTACAGCAGATGTTGCAACGACAACAGTATCCGCTACCCCATCTCACCCGCCAGAACCGGTTGTCATCGTTGCTCAACCTGCCCCTCTGCGCTACCGAAGCCGATGGTGGTTCGCACTTCTCATCATTCTACCCGGTCTGCTGGCAGTGTGGTGGTTGATGCGCGTGTCGGTTCCGGAAACAGCATCGGTTGCTTTACCAACTGTATCGGCAATAGGACCATTGCCTACTCCGCCGACAGATAGGGCGGTTGTCACTGTGCCTGCCATTACTCCTTCACCGCTGCCGCCAACCCCCTCACCCGTCCCCTCTCCTTTATTGGAGCCTGATACTCGCAACTTTGGTCAATTTGTCAGCTACGAAAACTGGCGCATTGCGCTCTTGCGACCGGAAGATGTGGTGATCGTCGATGGTGAATTGGGAACGATTCGTGCCAGTGGTCATGTGCTGATCGCGCTGATCGCGGTGAGTAATGAAGCGCCGGTAGAACGGGCACTTCCTGCCGATCTGTTTGCCGTTGAAGATGAGATGGGGCAACGCTATCGCCCCTTACCGAGTGCGTCAACGAACTACCTTGAGCAATTTGGGCGCGGGGTGTACGGTGATCTGGCCCTGGAAGATCGATTTACGCCGCAGAGCGGACTACGGAGTGTACCGGTCTTGTTTGAACTACCACGCAATCGAAAGCCCCTGCGCTTGTGGGTTGGTGATGATTCCTGGTGGTTGCGATAGTGGTGTAGGTGACACCACCCTACAGACACAGACCAGCAGCTTGCGATCCAGGCAAACGATGTGTGGCCTGGATCGCGGAAGTGGCTGCACAACGTTCATCGGCGCATTCCCGTTTGTGAGCAGATCGGTCAGAAAAGGTTGAAAAGCCCTACCTTGCCCATTCACCCAGCGCTGGCCCTGTCTCGAAAAAGATCGAGGGGAGCAGATCAAGCCGCCGACTGAGCCAGGGGACAAACGTTTGTACGATGTGGCGACGGATGGGTGAAGGCAATAACAAATTCATTAACGCTGCTGAACGTAATGGACGACACGACTGCTGATGCGCAACCTGAATCAATCGTGCTGCCAACTGTGCTTTCGCAAATACGATTTGTGGCGCTCGATCCCATTGATCGAGAAAACGCTCAAGCTCATCGAGCTCGAGCGGTGGAAAATCAGGTTGATTAGCCCAGTGCACCTGATGCTCATAAATTGCCTGCCGCAACGCTGCTACTTCATCGGTCAACGATGTCCGTTGTCGATTGAATGCCATCTGACCGAGTGGCAAGAGCAATGCACGTGTGCGCCAGGCAATGATCAACGCATCAACCAGGTAGCTCAGACTATTGCAGATCATCTGAGCCAGCGGATCATCACCTGGCGCAAGGCGCGATACTTGCGCCAGTAGTTGTTGTGCATCTTGAACTGCTCTTGCTGACTGCTGAAGGATTGGCAGAGCATCTCGTAAAACCTCAGCGAGATACACCCACACCGGCAGCGCAGCCGTTGGCCGCATCCACCATACCCAGAGAAGTGGTGGTAGGACAAGACCACCAACTCGCTTCATACCCGGTGCATGACCAAAATACCAGCCTTGCTCTATCAGACGCTCCGATAATATATACGCATCAGCAACTGCTTCACCGAATTCAGGACGATAACGAGCCAGACGCTGCGCAAACCACTCACGAGCAAAGGCTACGCCATCGCACTCAGCATGGCGGGCCAGCATACCGGTTAACGCACTACTAGCTTCTGTCCAGATATTCCAGCCATCAGGACCAATTGATGCCTTCCCTCCTCCCCAGCCGCCAGTACTGTTCCACGCCCAGAGACCGATACACGTGCGCGTAGCTTCAGCGCGACGAATCACGGCACTATGCAGTTCGACTACTCCGGCAGGAACCATGCCAAACAACTCATATTCACGCCGGTTTTGTACCTCGATAATCTGTCGCGGCCCAGGCAAGCCAATCGTTGGGTTCGGCGGTAACAGACGGAAGAAATCTGCCGGTGTGTGTTTGATGGAAACGAATAGATGTGGGCTGTGATAGCTGGCAAAGACAGCAGTATAACGTTCTGGTGACCAGAGCAGATCACCCACCTCGCCAATACCCAGCGTCCATGTGCGCACAATCAGTTGTCGATCAAACGTTGTACATACCGCCAGCAACGTATCAATCAAACGTCGAACGGTCGCCACACTGTGATAGAGCAGATGACCGCTATACCCACCGTGATCATGCGCGCCACCGGTTTCGCCGATCCGGATAATCACCCCAGACACCATCGGTAAGGCCGTAAACAGGTCAATCAGCGCATTGCGATTTAGCTCATACAACAACGGATTGTCAGCCGCTAGTCGTCCAACGACCTGCCGGAGTTCTGAAGTCAGCCATTGCATATCACTCGTCACGTAGACCTGCATTCCCCGTGTAGTAGCATCGACAAGCAATGGCATGATCTCCGTGCGATACGCCAGTGCACGTAAGCGATAAGGGCTATCAGGTTCGTAATACTGATGAGGTGCCTGATCAAAGGTTACCAGGTGCGCCAGGTTATCGATTGCAATCCCGGTATAACCCTGATCTTGCACCAATGCCAGATAACGCCTGGCCCGCTCTATGCCTTGACGAAAGCGCGCTATATCAAGATACGGCGGGTCAGGTCTATCGAGTTGATGAAACGGAAACGAAGACCAGTTTCTCACCGGTGCAGACTGGTCAACGAACGGGCCATTGATGTCGGCAAGACGGAGCAAGAGTGTCATTGGAAGCACCCCATTCGTTACTATCGAGCATTTGTTAAGAGAATATTATATCTTGTTGAAGGAAACGTTCAATGAGGTTAAGATTAATTTACCGATAGAATTACCTTACCGAAGAGAAAAAAGGGGAGAGGAGTGAAGAGATCGGGTAATAAATTGAATTATGCCGGCTTAAACTACCGAACCAATGTACGTATCTAGTGGTTAGTACAGGTGTGCGCCTATCGCCTGTCTTTGGCGTCTTTGGCAAGGACGGGTTTCCAACCCCAGACACTCCTGCGCGCATCCGGCGCATAGCCACGGTGCGCGCTCATACTTTCCCGTCACCGCCGCATAATGGGTTGCTATCTACCAGCCGAGAAGTCAACGCTCGAGTGCAGCAAGCCCTGAACCCTGTTTCTACTCACCAAATTGCCGTGAACGTGGTACCGGAATGTACTCAACCGATGGTCGCCGCTGTGCAGTCTGTGGGTAAAGTGCCATTATCTGATAGATCTCTTCCGGCATCGCGGTACTGATCGGCAAACCCAACTCACGCGCTTCGCTCACCGTTATCGGATAGTCATGCGTCCATACACCGCTGGCCAGCGTATGAGCCACTTCTTCAGCCCGCTCAACCGGCATTTTGTCACTCAGCAGCTCGCAGACCGTGCGCTTAACCTGACGGATCGCCTTTTCAGCAATATCGGCCATCATCAACGTTTCATCATCAATCTCGCTCAGAGGTTTACGTTCAAGAACACGCAAAATCGAGGCCGCCGGATGCTGACCCAACTGGGGATCAACCGGTCCCAAAACTGCATTTTCGTCCATCACGATTTCATCGGCGGCTAGCGCAATGAGCGTACCACCCGACATTGCATAGTGTGGGACAAAGACTGTTACCTTCGCCGAATGTCTGATCAGTGCACGTGCAATCTGCTCGGCAGCGAGTACCAGGCCACCAGGGGTATGCAGAATGAGGTCAATCGGAATATCGCGGTCGGTCATTTTAATCGCCCGCAGAACGGCCTCTGAATCTTCGATATTGATATACCGTACCAATGGAAAACCGAGCAGACTCATCGTTTCCTGGCGATGGATCAGCGCAATGACCCGGCTCTTACGTTTGCGCTCTAACTGTTCAAGCAGTCGCTGGCGAGCAGCGTCGAGCATACGCTGGCGAAGCACCGGTTGCAGCGATGAGATAATGAAAAAAAGCCACAATAACGAGAAAAAGTCCATATGTCACCCCTCAGCAAATCGTTACCATGGATAATATTCGTCAACGTAGTAACGCCGCCAGTGGCGTCGTTGGCGGAAAAATGGCGCCAGGATCAAACCGGCGACAAAACCACCGATATGTGCCCACCAGGCTACACCACCCATTGCCTGCACGTTAACCATAATCGAGAAGAGACCATTCGCCAGTTGCGAAAGAAACCAAAGCCCAAGATAAACGACGGCCGGCACCTCCACCAGCCATGGCAAAAAGAAAATAGGTACCAGTGTAATCACCCGTGAATGAGGAAAAAATAGCAGGTATGCAGCTAGTACACCGCTCAGCGCACCGCTGGCGCCGACGGTTGGAATCGGCGAGGTTGGATTAAACATAACATGGACAAGTGCGGCTGCAACGCCGCAAAGCAGGTAGAACAGAAAGTACCGTTGACTGCCCATCCGGTCTTCGACGTTGTCGCCAAAGATGTAGAGCGCCAACATATTGCTGAAGAGGTGAAACCAACCACCGTGCATGAACATCGAGGTAAAGATCGTGATCAACTCAGCCGGATCGGTCGGATTCGCGAGGAACCGCGCCGGTACCAGCGCAAGTGCCGCAATCCATGCTTCGGTCAAACGATTATCACCCACCATCAAGAGAAAGACGACCACATTTGCCGCCAACAAAGCCCAGTTCACTATCGGAAATGATCGTGAAGGGATAGTGTCTTTCAGTGGCAGCATAGCATTCCTTTCTTGAGTAGAAATGAGCACAGGCGCATTCTACCATACCTTCTGGCAATAGTCGTGGTGTGGCTTGGTTCGTATGGGAAGGGTTTTCAAAGCCTGATCAAAAACCCAGACTTCTATTCAGGTTCATTCCGTGCACATTGTACCATCACGTAAATGCTATTCGTGCACTATGCCTACGCTATCGTCACGTATAGGTTCGTCGCATGGTCATGCGCAGATACCGGTACCGGAGCGAGGTAGACGATAGGGGAGAAAAAAGTTCTTCCTTTACCCTCGATCCCATTGATACGGTTGGAGATTAGGACGGTATCGGAACAATGACTCTGCGTATCACGTCGGGTTGTATGCGCAGAATGCTAGCACGTCTCGGTGAGCGAACGTGATAATGTATGGGGAAAGAGCGGTGATTGACAAAGGCGGGTTCTCAGCTCGTTCGTAGCACACCGGGAGGCTTGCCTCTATCTGTTCTCCCAGTGTTCTGCGGCTGACCTACTGTCAATCGTCAGGCGCACCGGTAGGGCTACGGCGATGCTAAGCCCCGTATGTGATGCCGTCAACACCAGAATCAATTACCAGCGTATCTCATCAGGCCAGCTTCGGCGACTTCAGTGCGTTCCTGCCGTAGCAGTTGCTGAAGCGCAAAGCTGGCGTGAAATTTATGTGATGGGTCTCATCTATCGTGCAGTGAGGATTAGCTTTTCGGATGGCTCTTGCGCAGTCTTCATCACCTCGAATAAGGGCAAGCGTAGTGTTTCAAAACCTCTGAAAGAAGGACGGTATTGTAGCTGTAAACATCATGAAGATACAGAAAAATATAAACCCAAACACAATGCCGACTAGCAGTAGGGCGAAAGTTCGTTTAAAAAGAAAGATAACCATTGAGTCAAACCGCATATTAATATCTTCAACCTTTACCCGGGTCATCGATTTTGGGGATTGACGTAGAGCTTCCTGAAGTTGTGCAAATTGTTCGTTCAGTGAACGAAGTAATAGTAATTGCTCTTGTTGTGCTTGGTAAATATGATTCAGAAGTACAATCTGATCCTGCAACATATCCACCGGATTTTTTGGCGAGGGTCGTGATGGCTGTGATGTCATAGGTAGGATTCCTCCAATTTGTCATCTTTCTTTGACTGAAAGTGCTACTAAGTATTCATGAGTCCACTACAAAAACTCACCACGGAGCACACAGAGCGTCTAAGATTTATGAATGAAAGGATAATTTTTGACCATTGGGCGCATGGAAGAAAAATGTTCACAACCCTATGTTCAATAAATTATCTTTAGTCTCTGTGATCTCCGTGGTCTCTGTGGTGAGAAGATCACCTTTTTGCAGTGAAGTCATTCATCTATTTCCCACACGAGAAAGTTGGTGATACGTCTGAACCAGGCTATCCTACCGCCGAATCAGCCCAAAAGCCGACCAAATTGCCGGATGCAACCACTCCGGTTCGCGGAGGAGTGCCTGTTGGGTCTGGCGCAGCGCGGCTGTAACCTCTGGCTCGCCGGCCAATATCCGATAAAACCGTGTCATAAACTCAGCCGCCAGTTCGTCGTTGATCGGCCACAGACTGACCAATAAACGACGTGCACCGGCAATAAGAAATGCCGATTGGAACGCGATCAATGCCCCACCACTTTCCATTCCGTAAGCCGTGGTGCAGCCGTTGAGCGTAACCAGGTCAGTACCGGTCAGATTAAGACGGTAACATTCCTCGATGGTAAAGATGCGGTCGGCCAGGTGTAAGCCAGCAAAGATCGTAGGCTCATCATCGAAGACCGTATGGGCGCTGAGGTGAACAATTCGCGGTGGTGGTGTTTGCTGGTGCAGAGCATCAAGTGCGGCTGGATCGTCGATGTAGACCTGACAGTCTGGCAAAATATCGGCAATCGCTTTTATTTCTTTCTCGACAGCCTGCAATACCCCTCCAGCCGAGGCACCAATCGCGAGGGCTGGACCTGATGGGCCGGTAGGCGCCGGAATGGCAAGAAGCGAACCGGTCGGAATCTGCTCAATAGTATATCGCTCGATCAGATAGTTGCTACCATCCCAAAGGGCGGCGAACGGTGCCAAATGAAACGGTGGACAGGGAGCAATCAGGAGTTTCCCTTCACTGGGTAATCCTAGTAATGGTGCGATCAATGCCTGATAGAGTCGTTTGAGAAGTACCTGTACATCTCGGGTAAACACCTGGCCGCGCTGTTGCTGTTGCTCACGACTCAAGCGCAGGAAGCTCACGTTTTTTAGTTCTAACCGCTGTAACAATTCACTGATGTCACTTGCAAGACCCAAAGAGGTAACCGTGCAATTGCCATCACGAGTGACACAAAACGCATACAGTTCATCACCAAAACAGACATACTCGATGAGGCAATCGGCGTCGAACCGTGCCTGTACCGTCTGCCAACTATGAGCGGCAGGGAATGAACTATAATTACGTTGATTGAGGAGATCGCGCCGTGCGTGGTATGTCTCCTCTTCTAACTTCCGGAGCTGATCGCGAAGCGCTGCAATCTTTTCTACACTCTCGCCATGGCGTTGTTTCTGCTCCAGCTCCCACCGCAGCTTCGCAATCTGCTTATGCATGGATTCCAGCGCCGGATCGATCTGGACTTGCCCACCATGGCGTTGAATCAGATCGATCAGTGTACCTCCTTTCCACCGCCAGACGGTCTGCAAGGCGGCGTAGACCTGTTTGGTTTGTAGTTCAAGCTGCGCCAGCAACGGTAAAGCATCGTTGCGGCGGGCCTGAAACTCAGCGACAAGTTCGGCCACACTCAAATCGGCGCGCATAAGGTCATCGATCTGCGCTGCTTCGGCCAAATGCTGAATCGCCTGTTCAGGATGATCGGCCGCCAATCTGTTACCAAGTGCAACCAATGCTTCGCGCTGTAACCAGATATGTGAGATTTCACGACTCTGTTCGAGGGCTGTTGTAAATACGGTACGCGCCGTCTCATAATCACCCTGCATCTGGCGCAATTCCCCGACCAAGAGCAGATGGCGAATATTGAGCGGGAGCGGTGCATCGGCTTCCCATTCGCCGCTGAGCAGCGATTCTGCCTGCGCAACGTTGCCCGTTGTTAACGCAAATTGTGCCTGTTCAAGAATGGTTTCATTACGCCAGACAGGCAGATTCAATCGGGTGAACGTATGATACGCCTGCGTCAACATCGTCGGCAATTCAGGATCGGCTGGGTTCAAAGCCCGACGAACCGCGGCGCCTGCCAGAAGAGACTGCGCAGCATATTGTTCCAATTTTTCACTGACGAACATCTGGTATGCCCGATGATAGGTGTTGCGGGCTTCACGTAATGCGCCCAGTCGTCTAAGCAGATCGGCTTCATAGAGCAGAACGGAAGCCTCGTCCATTGTCACGTCCTGGGCGACAAATCCGTTACGGGCACGGCGAAAACATCGGAGAGCCTCCGCCAAATTACCCGTGATACTGTAATAGTCACCCAGATTTAAATCGATACGAGCGATAGTGAGGGAGGGTTTGGATGGAAACTGCTCCAGAGTGGTCCGTGCCGTCAGCAGTAAAGGTTCGCATTCGTTTAATTGTCCGGTTGCTGCCAGGGTGAAGGCTTGATTAACCTGAAGTTCAGCCCATTCCTCGTGCATACCGTGCTGTTGGGCCAGCGCACTCGCCTCGGCGTTGACAGTCAAGGCTTCTTGATACCGGCCAAGCTCGTAGAGCAGGAGTCCATAGTTCATCAAGAATATCACTCGATATCGTACAGGCCCATGATCGTGCTGAAGGAATTGGCGAGCTTGTTCAGCAAAAGTGAGCGCTTCCTCAAAACGACCAAGTGTGCTGTAGACGAAGATCAGATTACTTGAAATGCGGGCTATCGCTTCGGAGTCTGCGCTACGCTCGTAAATGGCCAGTGCTTCGCAATAACAACGGACAGCCTCTTCAGGTTGGCGGTATGCAGCCCAATTCCCTAGTGTCCAGAGGGCTAGCGCTCGTGCGGCCGAATCGCCAGGGAGCTGGTCGGCAACTTTTAGGGCTGCACGAGTGATCCGCTCTGCCAAGTCCGTTTCCGACTTAATCAGGTCATCACTTCGCCGTTTGAGCACTTCAATCAGTGCTAGCGATAGCGCCTCAGTATGGACAGCAAACCACATCGGCCATTCGGTCTCTGGCGTGCGCAAGAGTTCATCGGCGAGTTGTTCGACGTTCATTGCAGAAGCCTTTCTATTACCTGGAAGCGTTTGGCCGTCTGCCTGGGAACGCGGGCCGCTGGCCCGCATCCTGGTGTGAAAGCGTGGAACTTCCGATAGTAGTATTTCGCCATCGCAGAGAGGATGCGGTTAACGGTATTGATCGACCGCAACATGGATACTCTTCGTCACCCCCGCAGCGATAGTACCGACACCACATCGTCCGGATCCCAGCACCACTAACGCAGAGCACTATTACCAACAGCGGGATGTTTTCAGATAGGCTAATCTATACCGATCTTCAGCGAGCGGATTACAATCTCCTTTTCAGGTGTACAAACCGTTATGCGATAGGTTCCCGGCGCGAGATCGCGTAAGATAAAGGTTCCATCCTCTTCCAGCTCTGCCGTGATCGACTCCTCATCATCGCGCATTGCCAAAACCTGCTCGATTGGCTGATCAGGCGGTGAGCCATCGGGCATTCGCAATTCGCCAACAATCGTCCAGCGTGGGATACCCTGCGTGGTTCGTCGCGTGTTGAGGGTCAAAAGCACCTCAGAGGCTGCGTAGATAAGCGCCTGTCCTCGCAACTGCAAGGCCAGCGCCGGTTGCAAGATCGCCTCAACAATCTGTCGTACCCGTGTGAGGGGCGATGGTTCGATCAATGGAGTCTCGTCCATTATGCGGAGAAGTTCAAGCTCTTCCTGACAAAAGCGGCAGGTCTCGACATGGCGGTGAATAACCAGATGTTGGGTCGCTTCCAGTTCGCGATGATAATAGGCATGCAAGCTATCAACATCAGGGCAGTGCAACCGGTACAGACTTGCTTCAATCGCCGCTATTTCTGCCGCCAGGACCTGAGCCTTCCTGACACAGTCAGGATTAGCTTCAACTACTAGCCGTTGCTCTGCTGAGAGTAAGCCGGCTGCGTAGTTGAGCAATGTTTCTTCATCAAGGGTGCAGGGAGTATCCATATCCATAAGCCGCCCTCTCCTTGTTTCAGGATCTGTCTCTAGTTCTATTTTAAGGGACTCAGGTCCCTGCGGTTTTTGGCGGCGATGTTTATCTTCTTCTATCGCTGAACGACGATGATCAGATTGATCCGAGAGTCCCGCGATGTCGCGGATCACTGGATCGTTACGTAAACGACGGATCGCATTCTGCCTGATCTGATAGATTCGATCAACATTAGGGAAACGTTCCGGAAAAAGATTCAGAATCTCTTGTGGTGGATAGCCCCCTATACAGATACAATTAATAACAATCAACTCATCCTCAGACAGTACCTCCTTCAACCGCTGAGTAAGTGCGATACTTTTCTCGGGATCGGATGACCTACTTGAACGATCAGGAAGTTCTGTATTATCCGCCAGCCAGAGATACTCTTTAAG
>NZ_JPIM01000112.1 GCF_000735195.1 Chloroflexus sp. MS-G | reverse complement strand
ACGATATTCGCAACTTACTCTTCGAGTTGCGTCCGCTTGGTCTCGAAACACAGGGGTTATTGGTGACCCTCCAGCAGTATGTTGAGCGCTGGCGCGATCCTTCAGGGAACGATATTAAGCTGCGTCTCGAAGCACCGGCGCAGGTGCCACGTTTACCACCTGAGATTGAAGCGGCGATCTTCATCATCTTACAAGAGGCCATCAATAATGCCCGTAAACACGCGAAAACCGATAGCATCACGATCTATCTGTACGTTGAAGAAGATCACTTTGTCGCCAGTGTGCGTGATCGTGGGCAAGGCTTTAACGTCGCTGCGGTCGAGAGTAGCTATACGAACCGAGGTTCTCTTGGCTTACTGAATATGAAAGAGCGGGCCCGCCTGATCGGCGCCGATCTCCGTATTCGCAGCGAGATAGGTCAGGGAACAACGGTTGAATTGCGCATTCCCCTGTCTCAATCTCGTTGAGAGCTGATGAAAGAGCGGGCCCGCCTGATCGGCGCCGATCTTCGTATTCGTAGTGAGATAGGTCAGGGGACGACGGTTGAATTGCGCATTCCTCCGTCTCAATCTCGTTGAGCGCTGATGTGGGCCAGTGGATGCATTTGCCGTTCTGTATCTGAAAAAGTATCTGCTCCTGTCTGAAACCTCTTTTTTCCCGGTCGTTTTTGGTTGTTTTTCCTTTCCTCGCACATCGGAAGAGCAGGGGGTTGTCCACTCGGTGATCCGAATCCCTACCGTACCCTCTGACATACCTTCCCACATTGCAAGGAGGTGATGACGATACACCATCAAGTCTCACCCTTTGCCTAACAACGGTACGTCCTACCTTACCTCAGCCCAGTCTAGTTGAAATGACAGAATCCGTAGCTGACCGACCTGTGGCCCTTGCCGACGTACCAGATCGAGGGCGTCGGGAATAAATCCGGGGCCGGTGATGGTAATAACGTAATCGGTGCCAGCCGGTTGGGCTGGTAACGGCAGGCAGAACTCTTGCAGGCGACGATGAGGGCGGAATGTTCCTAACATCGTATCGTGGAGCCAGACCTTGATTGTGGGCAGCGACAGATCAACCGGCCAGTTGGCGGCTGCACGCAGGCAAAGCTGGCGTTCCCGTCCTGAAGCGGCTGCCGGGAAACGAAGGTGTGCGGTTTCACCTGCCCACCGTACTGTTGCCCCTAGTATGGGATCGAATTCACCCAGATAAAAACCGTCGATATAACCGAGATCGTTGTCATCGGCTAGATCAATCCGATGGTTGGGCAACGGTGGTGGGTGGAGCCAGCGCCACGCCCAGCCGGTCGGATTCCAGTCGTCAACCAGAGTTTGCCCCAATATCTGACGGGCAGCAGTGAGATCACCCATGTGACGGAGTAGTTCACCACGAATAACCGCGGCTTGCCACAGGTAGAGTGGTTGCTGTTGGGCTAAGAGTTCCAAGCCGATAGTTGGCTGGCCGTTTCGAGCTGCTAACAATGGCTCGCCAATCGCACGGGCATATGGTGGTAAATCGGGATCGGCAAGTGCTTGCGACCACGCTGCCAGATCGTCGTTGGCAACGGCCTCGGCGAGACGCTCAAAAGCGTGATACTGTGGGCGGCGCTGCCAGGCAATCTGTGTGGCTGCCAGTGCCGATGGATAAGGGCCGAAGTACGATGCCCATTGTGATGGCGCGCCGTCGGCACGTGGTTCGAGGTAGGCGTAGGGCGTGGCAGCGATGAGCCAGGCCAGCACTGCAAATACGGCGTAGAGCAAGCCACGTCGATTGGTTAACCACGTTCGCCATTGCGGAGCGGCTGCTAGCGTCGTTGTTGCCAGGATAAACAAGAAAGGCAACAGCGGTATCCGAAAGCGATTAATCGCAAACAGTAACGGTGCTGCCGCCAGATTGTAGAGCAACCACAATCCAATCAGGCCTGGGAGAGTGCCGTTCTCTCGTTTCACTACAGCCCAGCCCAGCATAGCCAATGGCAACATAGTAATGTACAGGGTATCATCGAGTACAAACAGGGCAAGGGTGTACCACTCTGGCAAACGCCCTAAAGCAAACCCTTCAACCAGCCGTTCATCGCCGCTATAGTTGATCTGAAACAGATCGATCAGTTCAATCAGCGTTTTTTCGACAAACGCCCACGGCTTCGCTCGAATCAGACACCAGCCTTCGGCGCTAAGCAGTTGCTGTCGTTCGGCCTGAGTTATCGCGGTTACCGGTTTGGTCAGTGCTGCCTGCAGATGCGAATCATTATTCTGCGCCAGACACGAGTCGGCAGTTAGAGCGATACGAGTTGCATCATCAAGCGTAGGATCGAGGAGGGCCAACACGAAATTGCGGGTTGGGGCATCGCTACGACCACCGTCGTAAGCGGTACGGGCGCCTAAAGCCAGGTTGTAGGCGCCAGTCGTGTCGATGATGATCAGGCCACCGTATGTTCGTGAGGCGTAGACCGCCCATGGCCCAATCAGACATCCTGCACTCAACAGGGGGAGCAGCGCCGTGATGGCGCGCTGGCGCAAGTTGCCGGTGGTGTGCCAGAACAGCCAGAGCGTGACCAGCGGCAAAAAACCAAGTAACAACCCGCGTGTAAGTGTCGCCAGACCGAGGAAGAAACCGCCGATGAAAAGTCGGTATCGGTGATGCAGACGAGCCAACAACCAAAAAGCTGCCAGCAGCAGGCAGATAAATAAGGTCTCGCTTAACAGCAGTTGCGGATACATTGCGAGTGGTAACGAAAGCGCACTCAAAAGCGCTGCACCACCAGCAGTACGCGAGGACGCACCCAGTTGACGACTTATCGCATACACCAGCCCAACGTTCACCAAACTCAGCAGGCTCTGGCTGGCAAAAATAATGGCTTCGTTGCGACCAAACAAGACGATATGCGCAGCCAGAAACAGCGGATAGAGTGGTGCGCGCGTCCAGAGATAGCCGGTATGCCATGCAAACCCACGCCCGTTGGCCAACCAGTCGGCAGCGGCCAGATACTCGGCTTCATCGGAAATGAGACCGAGACGCGGCAAGTTGCCCCAAAGCGCCACTCGTAAGCCAAGACCACAACACAAAGCCAGTATGAGAGGCCAGTGTTGTTTGAACCAGAGACGGCTATTCATCACCAGCAATAACCTCAATCGTCGCTAACCAGAGCCGTCCGTCGCCAAGTGATCGCTCACTGTATACCGGTAAACGGCCGGCTGGAGTGGGATCGGTTGGTCGATACCAGCCTATCAGGAGACGGTACTGACCGGGTGCGAGATCGGGTGGAAGGTAGACTGCTCGATCATCGCGCGCCGGTTTGCCCGGTAGCCATGTGCTGGTAGGGAGATAGCCGGTTAACGGTTGACCATCATCACCGGCAACCGGCGGCTGTTCACAATCGCGGCAAAGATGAATAAAGAGGCTGTAATCCTCGCTCAGCGGCTGCTGTACATCCCAGAAGAGACTCAGCGGAATATTGCTGCCGGCCCGGTATACTCCTGGTCCGACTGGGGTGGTTGCTTTCAAGGTATAACCCAGCAATTGCAGGTGATCGCCAAACAGAGCTGTGAGTGGCGTCGTTGGTCGTACAATCTCACCGGTGATGTAGGCTTCTGGTGCTTCTTGACAGAAGAGATGAACACCATGGAAACGCCAGATACCGCACGGCCAGGTTCGCTGCTCACGGCTAAAGGCCCAGAAGTTACCGACCAGCCCATATTCATCGCCAGGGAGCGGTGGATCAATCGTTCGCGCATGATCTGGTGCGATGATCAGCCAGCTCCGAGTATAACCGGTTAATGCCTCGCGCCGCTCAACATCCCACTCGCGCTGACTGTAATCGGTTTCGCCGGTCCAGAAATTGGCGAACGTGATCGGTTGTGGCATCGGATCAACACTGAAGCGGGCTGTGTAGTAGTCGTACAATGGACGCAGATAACCTGGGTGAATCACCACAGCATCGTCGGGATGAACCCGTCGTGCCAGTTCCGCGATGGCGTCGCGGTATTGTTCTTTGACCGGATCACCCGAAAAGAGGCCGAAACGAGGTTGCGTTATGGCAAGACCGGCAGTAGTTATCATTCCGATGAGCATTAACCATCCCACCGAGCGTAGCCAGCCAGTGTGACCTATCCCTAAAGCCAGAATAATGATCCATACCGGAAAGATAATCATCAGGTAGCGGGTTTCATAGAGACGGGTAACGAACAGTTGTAACGAGAAGAGGATAAGCGGTAGACTACCCGTCACCCCCAGCACGAGTCTGACATTTGGTGAGACGTGACGTAGACTAAGCAATCCTAGGCCGAACATCAGCAACCATGGCAGCAACCAGAACCATTCGAGATCACCCGGCCAGCGGTCAAGACTGAAACGAGTTATCGTCAACCAGAGGGCCATAAGCGGATCGGCGGCAATTGAAGCGCCGCGCGCTGCCCGATCACTCCCCACACCAGCAGCCATAGCCGCAATCATCCCGATGCCTATGCCAATCAATCCGGCTGCAAGAACGAACCGGTACCGTCTTGGTCGACTGAATAACCAGACTAATGCAATACTCAGGCTCAGTAGCGCCGTGAGGCGATGAATAAAGAGTGCAATCAGTGCCAGCCCAATCAACCAGAACCATGCCTGTGAGTGGTCAGCTTGCACAGCCCAGAGCGTCAGCCAGATCATCGCCGCGCTGACTGCCAGCACGAGTGCGTACACTTTTGCTTCCTGAGCATACCAGATCGCGAAGGGTGAGAGTGTACTGATCACCAAGGCCGCGATTGTGATACCCTCCCGTCGGGGAGATGTACCGGCTGCCGTGCGTGCCGCCAGCGCCACGAATGCAACGCTCAGGGTGCCGGCCAAGGCCGATGGTAAGCGCAGCGCCCACTCACTCATCCCGGCTACGCACATCCATCCCTTCAAAAGAATATGGTAGAGTGGGTAGGCCGCGCTCGGTTGCAGCAGATCACGAAACAGGATACCCCAGGGTTGCATCGCCATCGCCCAGCTATTCCCTTCATCGAGCCAGAGACTCTGGGCATCGAGGCGATAAAGACGGATCGTCAGAGCGGTAACGCCGATTATGAGCCAGATCACCAACGGTCGCCACTTCATAGGCTGACATTTCCTCGCAATGCCGTGGCAAACGCCGCCTCATAACGTGCCGCCGTATTTTCCCAGGTCAGTTCATTCACAATCCGTTTGCGTGCTGCTGCCCCCAGCCGTTCTGCAAGTGCCCGGTCGGTGATCAAACGGGCAATGGCCGCGGCCAGTGCGCCTGCATCGCGCTCGGGCACAATTAACCCATGCACTCCATCTTCGATTACATCAGGCACCCCTGCTACCCGCGCTGCCACAATTGGACGGGCGGCGCCCATCGCTTCAAGCAAGACATTTGGTAAGCCATCAACTCCTTTACGTACAATGGGAAGTGCAAAGACATCGGCTGCGGCCATCGCCATTGCCGTGCGTGCCCGATCAAGTTGGCCAGTAAACAGCACGTTCGTTGCGATGCCCAGTCGAGCCGCCTGCGCTTCCAGCGCTGGTCGCAGATCTCCGTAACCGACAATTACTAGCCGGGCTGTCGGATGCATCCGCAGCACTGCCGGCCAGGCATCGAGGAGCACACTGAAGCCTTTTTTGCTCACCAGGCGTCCTACGCCCAACACCAGCGGAGCATTTTCGGGAATACCCCATTCGGCACGGAAGTGCTGTGCAGCCGTCAGATCGGGGCGAAATTGATCTGGATTGACGCCGTAGGGGATCACAAAGGTGCGCGTCGGATTTGCACCTAGTCGTACTCCCCGCATACTCAAATCTGCACTACAGGCAGTTACTACTGCTGCCTGGCGAAACACGAGTCCGGCTATCTTCCCCATAATGGGTTGTGTTTCCGCCAGGTAGATGTCACTCCCATGCAAACTAACCACTAATGGGAGACGGGCACCGAGTGCTGCCAGTGCTGCCGGTGGGCCGTTTGGCAATACCCAATGGGCTTGCACCAGATCGAACGGCGTTCCGCGGGCCTGGGCCTGTCGTAATTCGCGTTGTAATGCTAGTATCGAGGCTGTGAGCGCAAAGGGGGCCGCAATCCATGCCCGATCACGCACCTGAGTGTCACTATGGAGTGACTGGGCATAGCCCCAGATATTCAGGGTGGGGTGGGGTGCATAGCGAAAAAAGCGCAGTTCAATGCCACGTTCACGGGTCTGGCGGCGCAATTCGGGATGCCATGGTGCGACTAACGTCACCTGATGACCACGGGCCGCGATCCCGGCGGCAATCTCTTCGATAAACGGTGCGGTTGTTTCTCGTGGGTATTTTGGCAGTGAGGATGCCAACATTAAGATACGCATACGACGAAAGTTCTATTTTGAAGTAGGAATCCGATAGATAAACGCACGAAAATCAGGTGTCGGACTAGCATAGAGTAATTCAAAGCCGTCAATGATCATCCCCGGCTGATTAGCGTGATCCATCAGCGGTGCTAATAGCCGACCGACATCACCTTTCACCCGCATCTGATTTTCCAAGACTAGATACTTTGCCCCATAGTGGTGGGCAATATGCAACAGCAGTTCACGGTCATCGGTGTTGGGAATCATCACCGCCGGTCGTTCGGTATGCCAGTTAACCTGCCAGGGCAGACGGGTCATAATCACTGCATCGGGTGGCGTATTGGCGCGTAACCATTCATAAGCGGCCAGGTCTTGCTGCCAGATACGAGGCTCGTTGCGTACCTTGTCGGCAATGTCGGCTTGTGAAGCGGCGACAATAGTCACAATGGCGGTCAATGCCAGAATGAGACCTAACGGCGCCCACCGTCGATCACCGATGGCTGCCAATCGATCATAGCCGGCCCAGATAATCCAGGATGCTAGAAGCGCCAGCCATGGAATAAGTGCCACCCAATAGCGCTCTTCATTGGTACGCCAATAGGTGAGCATAAAGAGGATGTACGGCGTATACGTAAACCCTATTAGGCTCATCCAGTTTCGGCGATACGCAATTGCCGCCAGGAAACCGGTCAGCGCAAGCCAGGCACCAAGGGAGGTCAGAATGTTCTTCTGCGCATCGTGACTGAATAGGGCAGCGATTGGGTCTGGTGCTCCTGGCCACGCCGGCATCAGATACGCTCGCAATTCACGCACCTGGGTCTCGAATTTGGTTATGGTTGCATCAAATCCCCAGCGCAAGATCCAACTGCGGTTGGGAAGGCCGGGTCCACCCCATTCTGGTGCGAACACGCGGTAGATCTCGGCCCAGGCATCACCACTTACACCACGATAGTCGAGTACCCAGGCATCGTAACTTTCAGTACTGTAGACCGGTTTTCCAAACAGTATCATATTACGTACCAGGTATGGCGAAAGGATGAAGAGCGCGATGAGTGACCAGACGACAATCGGTGTCAGTTCAGTACGTAGCCGTTGCCAACGTTGTTGCCAGGTTGGGATAGGACGGAGATGGTTTAACAGTATTGTCAATTGCCAAAGCCCCATACCTAGCGCAAACATTGCCCCACTGGGCTTTTGCAACATCATCAGACCCGTACAGATTGCTGAAACGATCAACCATTGCCAGCGCTTTCCCGCGTCGGTATGGCTGCGCAGCAACGCAGCAGTTGCGGCCAGACTAAATACCACAAATGCCAGATCGTTTGTGACATAAATTGACAGCCGGAAGAAGAGGTAATTGGTCAACACGATGATGGCCGCCGTCACTCCGACTCGCCGATCCCATAGCCAGCTTCCAATGTTGTACAGGAGAACAAGTAGGATAACATCAAAAATGAAATTGGGAATCTTTGCTGCCCAGGCGGTTGGCCCGAACAATGCAAAAAAAGGCGCAATCCAGACTGGTTGTAACAGCGGCCAGGTTTCTTGTGGCCGGGTTACGCTATCGTATAGATAATAAAATTGACTGATATAATCAACAACCCATCCGCGCCCACGAACCAGATTACGCGCTACAATCGCATTATCGCTGTAATCGGCATGCCCGACATACGGCAGGGCAGCGATCACGGTAGCTTCAAAACCCAACCAGATGACGGCGAACAGTCCCAGTACGAGCCTGGCCCCATACCGTGTTGCCAGCCAATCAACCAGTGCGTCGCTCAGCCGTGGCAAACCGGTGCGGCCATTGTTCAAGATCAACGCCAGCAGAGCGGTGCCTAAGAGGGCCAGTAACAGTGAATCGGGAAAAATCTGCCAGAAAAGCCGAATCCCAACCGCTGTCATCCAATGAAACACATGGAACAAAACATAACCGAAACAGACCAGCGCTACTGTGACCAGGCCATACCCCAGGATACGTCCATGGGCATAGTGCTGTACCAGTCGTCGGATAAAGGTCAAGAGTGGTTGTCGATACACAAGCACATTGAGCGCCAGTAAGCCGATCATCGCCACGTTGAGAATTGCCGCCATCCAGATGCGGGCACCTGCCAGACCGATCGCTGCTATACTGATGCCGAGGGTAGTCAGAATATACACCTGAGCCTGGCTCAGCCGTAAACGGGCTAGCAATACGGCCAATAGCACTGCATTCCAACCCAACAATGCCACTGCCGGCCAGGCTGGCGGCAAAAACAATGCCGATTCCTGATTTGACGCAATCCGAATTTCAGCCAGTCGCACCCCTTTCGGTCGTGGATCGCGTTCATCGGTTAGAGTTGCTGATGATTGGAGCGTAATCGTCAGGTTATCGTGTTGATGAACGATCCCCGGTACAGAGAAAGAATATGCTTCCCAGTGTGGCGTAGGAACGAAATTACCAACCAACACCTCATCAATGAATACGCTCACCGTCGGTTGCACACCGACAGACGCCGGCCAACCCTGGGCAACAATGGTCAACTGCAACGCTGAACCGGCACCAACGTTTGGTAAGACCAATACCGCTCGTTCGCGTGTCCATCGCGAACGCCCGGTTGGTGAATCAGGCGTTAATTCGTCGGCAAACAGATCACCGCGCTCAACCGGCGCCTGTCCCAGACCGGGACTAACCCCAACGAAGAGACGATCTCCCGGCCAACCGATGGCGACCCGGCCTTGTGGTGGCGCCTGATATGCCATTACTCCCGCCAACAAAGCCAGCAGTAACATCAACAGCGTTGCGCGAACTGTTGTACGGATAGAAGATGTAGATTCTGCCGCGAGTAGCTCTCCGGCAATCGTTGCACGATCACGAACAGCCATTCTGTCCCTTCACCGATGGGCCTGTTGCCGACGGCCATTATACCGCTATTTGTTGTCAGCCGTAGCCTGTGATACCACATAGGGTATGTGATAAAGTGCTGAAGATTCCATCACACACTCCTAAAACAGAGTTGCATTGCAGCGCCAGGCCTGTTATCATCAAGCGCTATGATCTGGACAATTTCTGATCTCCATCTTTCTTTTGCTCGTCCCAAGCCGATGGATATCTTCGGTCCCGGCTGGAAAGATCATCCCGAACGCATTGCACAGGCGTGGCGTGAACGGGTAGCAGCAACCGATTGGGTACTGATTGCCGGAGACATCTCGTGGGCAATGAAATTATCCGATGCCTTGCTCGATTTGCAATGGATAGATGCGTTACCCGGCACGAAGGTGCTCATTCGCGGGAACCATGATTACTGGTGTCCGCGCCGTGTCAATTCGATCCGTCGTCATCTCCCGCAGAGCCTACGTCTGATCGGAGCCGACGCAATCGATATTGGCGAGGCTGTCGTCTGTGGCACCAGAGGCTGGATCACGCCTGAAACACCTGGTTTTGGCGAAACCGATCTCCCAATTTACCAGCGCGAACTCGGTTTACTCGAACGAGCATTAACGGCGGGAAAGACACTAGCCGTCGGTAAGCCGCTCATCGTGATGATTCACTTTCCGCCGTTCGTTAATCGTCAGCCCACGGAATTCGCTCGTTTGATCACTGCTGCCGGAGCTACAACGTGTATCTACGGTCACCTGCATCGCCGTTACGATTGGGATAACGCGGTGCAAGGTCGTGTCGAAGGCGTGTACTATCAGCTTACTGCCTGTGATTACCTTGGTTTTGGGCCGGTGGCCGTGCGCGGTTTGAATGGGTAGGAACGATGAGGTACAGAACGGCAGTGGAATATCTGGTAGTGGCAGAGATGTAAGAGAGGGGAAACAGCAGCGCCAGTGTGTCTGAATATTCCTTTGCCGACAGTTGCTTGCTGCTCTCATTCATCCCTAGTGGTTCCCGCCGCCAGGGAATGAATGGCACTGCTCGCCGATGATGCGGGTCATTGCATCGCCAGGGGGATCATAAGTGCGGGACGGAATCATCCATCATCGCCCATCAGACGTATCCTATGCCTATTGCATCATCGCGGAAGGGCGGTGCGCGAACCGCCCCTCTGTCGAAGGGTGAAAGCGGTAGGGATTTCCTGTGCCTCACCCAGATGGAAGCTGAGAGAGTGATCACCAACTCAGGTTTTTGATCACCCTCTACGAGAGCACCAATCTAGCAACATTATTACCGGAACAGATCGCGGATTCGAGCGACTAGTTGTTCAATCATTGCCCGCATCTCGTCGATAGCGACATCGAGATTGTTGGTCGTTGGATCGGCATCTTCATTCGGCATTAAGAGCCATAGGACAAGGTAGATGACGACCCCAATGCCATTCATCAGCCCAACGATGACAAATGCAATCCGCATGATAACCGGATCGATACCCAGATATTTTGCCAGGCCGCCGGCAACCCCGGCGATCATACGATCACTGCGTGTTCGTTGTAGGCGTTGGGTTTGTGGTGTATTCATAACATCCTCCTTCTATCGTACCATCTATTTGACGTTGCCCCTTTCCTGTCAGTTGCAGTTACAGCATAAATCTGCGGCAACCAGCCTGGTTGCCGCAGAGCCAATAGGGGAGTGAGCAGAGATGTCTGCTCGCTTATCGTCTTAGTTTCCGCATGGATCAACGTTACGCCAGTTGAGCACGGTATCGTTCACCGTTTGTAGGCTACCCTGCCTTGATCGGTTGAGATATTTTATGCCGTATGACACACTCGTCTCTACGGTCATCACCTATATTGGGATGACATGTTGTTCTACGCTGGGATACAAGGCCTGTATCTTGGTCTGCATTGCAATCGTTTCGTTGATAGCATTTGCAATGTGAATGTAGCGAATTGGATCTGCTAGTTGGCGGCCCTTGCGGTCTTTCAGATACTTTTCCAGCACCTGGTAGCCGCCAATCCGGTATTCCCACATCTCTGGCGTGATGCCCTCAAAGTATTTGTCGGCGTTAATGGATACCCGCCCGTTGGATGGGTTGTAGCGCACATGCTCGATGCGGTCGCTGCCCTGCCCCTGATACTTGACCCCGGCGGTGTTGGCAGGGTTACGCAGCAAATGCAGAGCAATCAGTTGTTGGCCCAGGTCGGTCATCTGGCGGAAGAGGTCGGCATCCGCCGTGAAGGGGATGCGCGGGAAGTCGGTGCGCAGTTCCTGGGCGTATTTCTGGCGGTAGGTCGGGCTGTAAAGGACAGCGTAGATGTAGGCCAGCACGTCTTCCGGCGTGAGGGTGAAGCCATAAGCGGCACTCAGTTTGGGTAGCAGCCAGTCGGCCAGGTTGGGCTGGCGCGAGCGGTGGAACATCTCCGGCGACTCGGCGGAGGGGTAGAGGTAGAGGGGGCACTCTAAGGCAATGCCCTTGGCGCTTGCAAAGACGCGATTGTCAACAATATGCGATGTAATCAGGGCATGAGTGTAATCTTCATCAAGAGATACTTGACGCATGACCAGTAGCCCCAAATTTTCCCCGGCCAGCATGTGGCGCATGACTTCGGGGCGGGGCATGCAATGAAAACCACGCGACCGTCCGGTGTAATAGGTATAGCGGACATCAAAAGGACGATACAGGATGGGGACGATTTTCTCGCGATGGGGGCCGCCCTCGCGTTTTACATCCTGTTGTGCAAGGTCAACCTTCCAATCCCGCGCGTCTTTGCCCAACTGGAAGGCTGTGCGCGCCAGCTCTTCGCTCAACTGGCTGAACGTCAGAACCGTTGTCCACATCTCATCGGGCGTCCAGCGGATGGTCAGGTTATCCCGTGCGGTGACGATGCCGACGCTGTTGACGGGGAAAATCTCGGTCACGGAGGGCCAGGACTGGTAGGCTTGCAGGTTTTGCGTCTGGCGCGGGGTGAAGAAGTAGGAGGGCGATTCGGGCGTGATGGGCTGGTAGCCGGCGGTGGAGAGGTCGTGCGCATCGAGCCAGGCGTATTTGTCGGCGCGTCTGCCGTAGAGGTGGGCGTGGTAGACCCCACCCCCCGGCCCCCTCCCCGCACGCGGGGAGGGGGGGAGCGCCTGCTCCGAGGGAGTAGAGGAGGAGGGAGCCTGCTCCAAAGACGGGGAGGGGTTGTTCCCCTTCCCCGCTTGCGGGGAAGGGGATAGGGGATGGGGTTCTAAAACCGCCCGTATCACTGCCAGCACTCCCTGAATGTCTTGCAGCACCTGTTCGTTAGTAAACCGCAACACGCGATACCCAAGGCTTTCCAGAAATGCTTGACGCATTGCATCATATTCTTCTTGAGTTTCGTGGATGGAACCATCTACTTCGATAATCAGCCGAGGATCGCGGGCATAAAAATCCACGATGAAACGGTCAATGGCGTGCTGGCGGCGAAATCGAACGCCCAATTGTTTCCCACGCAGATGCTGCCACAGGACATCCTCTGCTTCTGTCGGTTCCTTGCGCATTTCGCGGGCCAGGGGTTTCAGATACTTCCAGACAGCGGCAGGGGTTTGCCATCCTCCCAAGCTCCCCGCAGGCGAAGAGCTCGAAGATACGGCAGGGTGAGAGTCGGTAGCATCTGCTCCCTCTTCCCGTGTTGGCGGGGCGTTGGGGGAGGCATTGCCATACTTCACAAACAACGCAATCGCCACACCCTGGCGGATGTCGAAGACATTTTCGTCTGGACTGCCATCGGGCGCCGTCTCGCGCTTCAGACTGTTGCCGTGCAGGTCGAGAATGTAGATTTCATCAAACGTCTTGAGCAGGCTCTGGCGCATGCCGCGAAACGTAGGGTTATCTAGGTAGCTATGGTTGGTGATCATCGCCACAATACCGCGCCCAGCCCTGTGTATCTTCCACTGAGCGAAGCGTAGAAACTTTACGTAGTCGTCTTGCAACCATTTAGGGTTCTTTTCGCCGAGCGGCTTGCCATCCACTGTGTAGTAACTCTGCGCACCGTCCAGATCGGTCTTGAGCAGTTGCTCCGTCCACTTATTTTGGTTCGCAGAGATACCAGAATAGGGAGGGTTGCCTATGATAACCAGAATCGGCTCTTCATTTTTGATTCTGGCGGCGTGGTGACTCTCTTCCGCGAGCGAAGAAAGACCGGGAATTTCAATCTGCTGGAGGTCCTCCATCTCCAGGGCGTTGGTCAGGTAAAACTGGAAGCGCTCGCCGTTGTGCAGCGGAACGCCCAGCTCCTCTAGCAGGAAACCGATTTTCATGTGGCCAATGGCGTAGGGCGCCACGAGCAGCTCGAAGGCGTAAAAGTGCGGCAGGATGTGCTCACGTAGGAAGTTGCCTTTAGCGCCCTCGCCGTATTTGTTCGTGAATTCCTGAAACGCCAGTTGAACGGCCTCCGCCGGAAACGTGAGTGTGCCAGCAGCCGGGTCGAGCAGGGTAACGCATTTATCGGCAAGGCCATCGGCCATGCCAAAGCGCGTCTTCAGTAGGTCATGCACGGCGCGGACGATGTAGCGCACAACAGGTTGCGGCGTGTAATAGACGCCGCGCCGCTCGCGGGTTTCGGGATCATATTCGGACAGAAAGGTTTCGTAGAAATGCAGGATGGGGTCATCGCCCCTACCCTGCTGGTAGTACTGCGTCAGGATAGCCCGCACATCGGCGGCGTTCAGCACGGCAGCGATGTCGTCTACGATGGTCTCCATTTGTGGAGAAGGCTCGCCAATAGAGATGTACTTGAAGACATTGCGAAGGATGCCAATGGTGGATGGGATAAGACAATAGGCCAGCTCACGATTGAACGAGTTCTGCGTGCGGGTGCGGGCGGCGAACAGACCGTAGGTGATGGTCTGGGCGTAAAGGTCGGCGAACTGCGCTTCAGTTAGTCCGGCAATGAGATGTTTCTGGAAGGCTTTATAGAAACCGTACAGGTCGCCGCGCTTCTGTTTCACCTGTTCTGCAAGTTCCGGGCGGATGACGTCATCTCGCAAGAATCGCGTGCGTCGCGCCAGGTCACGGGCCAGTTCTTCAGCGGTGAAGGTGGGCGGTAGGGCGAAGGAGAAGAAGGTCTCGAAAAGTTGCGTCACTTCCTCGACGTGCCCGGCAGGCGGCGCTGTTCTCAACGTTACACGTTTCAGTTCCAGGCCATTGCGGTAAAGGCGAAACTCGTAGAAATTGGTCAGGATGAGGTTAGGGAAGGTGTGTCGGTAACGCTGAAGTTGTTCAGATTCTTCCACCTGATCAAGTTTCTTGTCGGGCGCTTTGGCTTCGATATAGCCGATAACCTGATAAGCACCATACCGAACGCCGAAGTCGGGACTACCAGCTTCGGTAGGCTTAGGCAAGACGGTAATCTGGATGGTACGGTTCAATGCTCTCGCAACGGTGTTAAGAAAATTCTCCAATGTGGCAT
>NZ_JPIM01000111.1 GCF_000735195.1 Chloroflexus sp. MS-G | reverse complement strand
GTAGAGGAGCGAACCAGGGCACAGGGGAAGGCGAGGGGCCGACACCAACAACCCGTACCTGCCCGTCTCATCAAGCCACCCAGCGGGCGAGGAGGGAACCCACCCCTACCGGTGCGGAAACGGGCAGGCCAGGCGACGAGTGAAGCGCCTGTGGAGGGCCCTCATCCCTGGCCCCGCTCCCGCGCCTGCGGGAGCGGGGTGATCTGATTCGCGGACCACTAATACGCGGTATGGTTTCAGGACACCTCATGCAATCCTGGCATTGTTCCAACCCCGCACACCTGCCAATCTGGTAGGTACAACCTGAGTCCGACAATCTTTTCTCTCCTCACATCATCACTACCAGGTAGTGTGAAAACCTTCCCCCCTACGCCCTCTCAATCCTCCTTCCTACATTCTCTTTCCTCCTGCTATAATATTCATTACCATTCGTTTGCCAAAGAGGCGCTACCGTTATGATACGCGCAGAGACAGTGTTGTTGCATGCGAAGGTCGCACCGCCGCGGCCACACCGTTACCGGCTGGTACGTCCGGCAGTCACCGCCCGGTTACGAGAAGCGTTTGCCTATCGGGTTACGCTGGTGCAGGCCGGGGCTGGCTACGGGAAAACCACTGCACTCACCGAACTGGCAACAAGTACAGAAACGGTATGCTGGTATACCATTGGTGAAAATGATCGTGATCCGATAACATTTCTGACTTACCTGATCGCTGCATGTAAACCGCTATTGCCACAAGGCGAGCTAGCAGCTCTGGCTGCGCTTCAAGCCCATCCAGCCGACCGCACCACCTGGAGTCAGACGATTGACGGGTTTCTCAATGCGTTGGCCAGTGTCGATCAACAACCAACGTTACTGATCCTCGATGATTTTCATTTTGTTGCTAGCTCTGCCGATATTCGGGCGTTGATCGAGCGGCTGATCGCGTATGCACCACCGTGGCTGAGTCTCTTGATCGCGACCCGCTATCCTGTTGTAAGTAGTGAGTTGATGCGCTGGCGAGCGCGAGGTGAAGTGCTTGAACTGCACCGCGAGGCGCTGGCTTTTACCCGTGATGAGATTGCGACTCTCTTCCACGATGTGTTCGGAATGACACTGAGCGATGCCGACGTTGATCTGCTCAATCATCATACGGAAGGCTGGCCAATTGCGCTCCAGTTGGTCTGGCAGGGTTTACGAAGTGGTCAGGCGCGTAGTGTCCGTGAATTGCTCGCCAATGGCCCGGCATCGCTGGCCGCCTTGTTCGATTTTCTTGCATCTGACGTGCTCGACCGCCAGCCGCCGGCGATTGCCAGTTTTCTACGCGCCACTGCACCCCTCCGTATCTTGTCTGCTGCTGCCTGTGATGCAGTACGCCAGGCAACCGACAGTGCCGATCTGCTGGCCCACATCCGCGACCGCGATCTATTCCTGGTTGAATTAGATGCCAATCATTACCGGTACCACCACCTGTTCCACGAATTCTTACGTCAGCAAACGCATCACGATCCCGATCTGGCTGAACGGCATCGACGGGCCGCCGCGTATTATGCTGCTGCCGGTTATGCGGAGGAGGCAATTTATCACTGGTTTGCCGCCGGTGATGTGAATGCGGCTGCCGATGCGATTACGGTCGCCGGTGAAGAGGCCCTACGAAATGGGCGGCTTGATACACTGGCTGATTGGATCGATGCGCTACCAGCCGATCTGATTGCAACACGTCCGCGTTTACTGTGCTATCTCGGTGATCTCTACCGCTTTCGCGCACGTTTTGACGAAGCCCGGAACTGGTATGTACAGGCCGAAACAATTAGTCGACAGCGCGGGGATCGCGCTGATTTGGCACGTGCCCTGTATGGGCAGGCGCAAGTCTATATCGATCAGGTACAGCCGGTTCAGGCGGAAAGTGTCTTGCAAGAGGCCTTGCGGGTGAGCGAAGGTCTGGAAGATCAGGTGGCACGGGCACGTGTTCTTGAGCTACTGGCCGAGAATAAGCTTAATATGGGACAACCGGCAGAGGCCGAGGCATTGCAGCAACAGGCACGCCAGTTACGCACTGCCAGCCCAGCGGCTGATCTACTCAGTGCACGAGTGAAGTTGCGTACCGGTCAACTGGCCGCCGCACGTACATTGCTACAGGCATGGCATGCCCAGGAGCGGATAGCAACCGCTCGCGGGGCAACGCCTGCGCCACGCGGTCATCGCGAAGCAGTATTGGTGCTGGCGCTGATCGCCGCGTTCGAGGGTGATGCGGATCAAGCGCTTGCCTTTGCCGAAGAGGGTGTACAGGTGGGTATCGAGCGCAACTCACGCTTCATTATATCAGTCGCTTATGCCCGCATTGGTCATGCCTGGTTACTCAAGAGTGCCACTGCCGGAATTGCTGCGCGCGAACGGGCTATCGACTACTACCATCAGGCGTTGGCCGAAGGTCAGGCCATTGGCGTTGATCGACTACGGGTAGAGCCACTGTGGGGCTTGACCCGTCTTTACGGCCTGGCTGGTGATCTAGCTGCTGCCGAGCGAGCAGCAGCCGATGGTCAGGCATTTTGTCGCTGGGCCGGCGATCTCTGGTTGGGGGCAATGATTCAGCTCCAACGTGGTGTAAGTCATGTTCTTGCCGGTCAATTTGCACAGGGGCAAGAACTGTTGCTCGCCGCCCGCGCCGATCTGCGCGCCTGTAGTGATCGCTTTGGCCAAGCGGCTGCCGCCCTCTGGCTAGCGCTGGGGTATCACGAACAACGCCACAATGCCGCTGCCATTGCCGCTATCACCGAGGCGCTCGAATTGAGCGCAGCTCATGGCTACGACTATCTGTTTACCCGCCCTACTTTCCTCGGTCTCCCTGAACCACGACGGGTCATACCGATTTTGCTCAGCGCTCGTGCCCATAGCGTTCACCGGGATTACATTGAACGTCTGCTGGCAACCGTGGGCCTGAGTGGGTTGGAAACACATCCTGGCTACCAGTTGCGCATCCAGACTCTCGGCGCATTCCGGGTCTGGCGCGGTGATCACGAAATCGAAGCTCGCGAATGGCAACGCGATAAAGCACGTCAACTGTTCCAGGCCCTTATCGTTCACCGACAGCGCTGGATTCACCGCGATGAACTCACCGAATTTCTCTGGCCACAACTCAGCCCGGAAGCCGCTGTTCGTGACTTTAAAGTGGCGCTGAGTACACTCTATCGCGTCCTAGAACCGAACCGTACCGAATCGACATCTTCGTTCATTGTCCGCGATGGAAGTGCATATCGCTTGCGCCCAAACGCAGATATCTGGCTTGACTGTGCTGAGTTTAGTGCAGCATGCGCAACAGGATTGCGCTTTCTCGATCAGGGCCAGACAACCGATGGTGTACAGTATCTTCAGTCGGCTTTACAGCTTTACCACGGTGATTTTCTGCCTGATGTCCTCTACGAAGGATGGGCTGATGCCGAGCGAGAGCGGCTACGAAACATCTTTCTGCGCAGTGCCGATCGCCTAGCGCAGTGCCTGGCCGAAGCGGGGCGCGATGAGGAGTTGATCGCACTGGCCGAACGCATTCTCACCCACGATAATTGCTGGGAGCGTGCCTACCGTTTCCTGATGATGGCATACGCCCGGCAAGGCAATCGTGCGGCTGCGCTTAGGGTCTTTCAACGCTGTAGTGAAACACTGGCGCGTGAACTCGATGTTGAACCGTCGCCGGAGACGATTGCACTCGCCGAACGGTTACGTCACGGTGAGCTGGCAGTGGGTACGTAAGCAATTACACCCGTCACCATTCCGATAAGCCTTTTCAACAGTTCTGGGTTTCGGGTCGTGTTTGATACGCTGATGAACGACATTCACCCACTTACGGCGTCCCCAACCTGCCCGCACCAACGGGGGCAAGAGGGGTGTAACCTGCTCTTACCCATGATACGGGCCTTCCTCATCCATCCATCAGTTCATTGCCCCGCCGGGTGACTCACCTCATCTGGTTCTTCAACCACCCACGACTGCACACCGTGGTTCACGAAAGAAAAAGGTCGCACAACAACCCCGGCCTCTGTTAATGCCCGTTCTACCGCCAGTCGCCGATCAAACGGACACGCAAAGACCATAAAGCCACCACCGCCGGCGCCAGAAATCTTCCCACCCCATGCCCCATGCTTACGGGCCAGTGCATACACCTCTTCAACAATAGGCGGTGCGATATGAGGTGAGAAGGCCTTCTTTACCTCCCATGCATCGTGGAGCAGCCGACCAAAATCAGCGATCCGCTGTTCCCGAAGCAAACGAGCCGCAATATCAACGAAGGCCTTCGTCTCATGATGGAGACGCAGCGTGTCTCCCTTGACCAGTCGTTGTACCTGATCGGTCATCAAGTGGCGGCTGAGTAACTGACGATCACCGATGTAGCCCAGAATCAGACAACTTTCCAGCTCGAGCAGCGCCGTCTGATCGCTGAGAACAGGTTCAACGATCACCCGATCACGCCCGAAATGATACACACACATCCCCCCGAAAACGGCAGAATACTGATCTTGCCGCCCGCCAGGAATACCCAGATCGACTCGTTCGATCCGATATGCCAGCTCGGCCAGTTGATGAGGGTCGGCGCTCTGACCGGCAACGGCATACAGCAGTTTCAACATACTCACCACCAGTGCCGACGATGAGCCAAGTCCCGAACCAGGTGGTGCGTCACTAAACATCGTAATTTTATAACCGGCAGTGGCAGGGCGTAACTGGGGCAGAGCATCGAGAACTGCTTGAGGGAGAGTCAGCTTACCGTCCCATTCACGTTCACTGACCTGCCGACTCACCTCCTGCAAATCAAGAGAATGGATCAGAATACCGGGTGTATTGCTCGTGGTGAGCATACAACGCACATAGAGATTAATCGTACAGTTGAGTACTTTCCCACCGTACTCTTCAGCGTAAGGACTGACGTCAGTCCCACCGCCGAAAAAACCGATCCGCATCGGTGCACGAGCTTTATAGATTTTCATTGGTTCCTCCGGCCAACGTTGAATGCCGTAGCGCCAGTATAGCAGAAGACAGCACATCGCGATGTAAGAAGAGTGCTGCTCTGATCAGGAATGCCGGTCGGATCGTGATTATGTCAAATGAACAACGATATTCGGTCACTGCCAGGCATCACACAGGTCATCTGCTGGTGGCAAGGCGATGCCGCGACAAAGCGCAGGCACGGTTGCGGAGGAGTTTCAGAGTTCTGCCAGGAAAAATCATGTATCATATTGTGAAATCGTGTAGCAACAATTTCATCCATTCGATGGTAGTACAAATGGCCATATGCTGACGATAACGGGATCGGTGGATTGCTACGGGATACTGCAAGGTTCAGTATGTGCGGTGAACGAGTTGGGAACGCGGCTCTCCTGACTATCTCTCCTTTGCCAGATACGGTGAAACCATCGGAAAAAACCTGCTCCTCACGCCGACATCAGCACACGAGCCATAATTTCGGGTACAATAGAAGTATGAAAATCTTTCTCAGCACCGAACATCACCTACATAATCCACCGTTCGAGCTAATCGACGGGCGGGTTGTTACCTACTTCGAGACACCGCAGCGCGTGGCGATTATTTTACAGGCGCTGGCCGATGCCGGATTCGCGTCACCGATACCTGCCCCAGCGGCCACGCTGAGCGACCTGGCAGCCGTTCACACACCGGACTATCTGGAATACCTGTCCAACGCCAGCGAACGCTGGCAGACTGCCGGATTAAGCGAACCGGTCTTCCCTTCAGCATGGCCGTTGCCCGGTCTACGACTGCGTAGCGACTGCCCACGAGCGGCAGCCGGACGCTACATGTTTGATCTAAGTGCCCCTATTATCGCCGGTACTTTTACCGCTGCTTGCTCATCCGCAGGCGCAGCATTGGCGGGCGCAGCAACCTTGCTGGCCGGTGATCGGTACGTCTATGCCCTTTGCCGCCCCCCTGGACACCATGCCGCCAGTGCTATGGCGGGCGGGTATTGTTATCTGAACAATGCCGCTCTGGCCGCCAACCTATTGGCCCAAAGTCATACTACTGGCGAGGTGACGTGGACATTGCGAACACCACCAGTAGCGATACTCGACATTGATTATCACCACGGTAATGGTACGCAAAGCATTTTCTATGAACGAAATGATGTGCTGACCGTTTCACTGCATGCTGACCCAGCATTCGAATATCCGTATTATCTCGGTTTCAGCGATGAACGCGGTGCTGGCGCGGGTGAAGGCTACAATCTCAATATTCCGTTGCCAGCCGGTACTGATGATACGGGCTATCTCAAAGCGCTTGACCAGGCGTTACAGGCAATTGCCGATTACGCGCCACGCTATCTCGTGGTTTCTGCCGGCTTCGATACGTTTGCCGCCGATCCACTTGGCAGCTTCGCTCTTACGACCGCAGCCTATCAAGCTATCGGTGCAGCAATTGCCCAACTCGGCTTGCCAACGCTGGTTGTGCAAGAGGGTGGTTATGCGCTGCAAGAGCTGGGAACTAACGTCGTCGCATTCTTACGTGGAGTAACTTCAGTATGTTAGATAATAGCTCCTTCGAGTACCCCCGGTCATTACCACCACCATGGGGGTGGCGCGATCTTTTCATTGCCTTGGTCATCATTGCTCTGGGTGGTGCGCTAACGATCCTGTCATTGCGCTTCGTAACCACTGTAGGCAATTGGGACACCTCACGCGGGTTTGTCAGTCCACCGGTTTATCTCGCCGGTATGTTGCTTTACCTGATTATTGGTGGCACCATTCTGGCTGTGATCGGACCACGAGCTGGTTGGCGTGATTTGGGCCTGCAATGGCCAAACTGGTTATACCTGGCTTTGGTACCGCCAGTGTTCATTTTTGGTATGGGAATAATGATCCTGACCAACGCGGGAGTCGCACTGATCGTTGGCGAGATGGAAAACCCCCAAATTGAAAGCCTTTCCGGCGGTCAACCATTTGGGATCAACGAATTGATCGCACTCTGGGTTCTGATTGGCGGTATCGTACCAATTGTTGAGGAGCTCTTCTTTCGCGGTGTTCTCCACCACTTGCTTCGCCGACGGTTTAACGCTGCAACAACCATCGTGGTCGGAGCGGCTGTCTTTGCGGTCGTTCACTTTATACCTGTCCTCATTCCCGGCCTGTTTGTCGCCGGTCTCTGTCTTGGCTATCTCCGTGAGCAGAGTGGTTCGATCTGGCCTGGTGTTCTCTTTCATATGCTCCAGAATACTATAGCGCTACTAGCAATGGCATTCCTCTTAGCAACAGGTGGGATGACCGGCTAAGAGACGTTACCTGTGCTTCTGTGCACCCGGCACGCACCCGTTCATCGTGGCTTTACCATCGCGGTTAGGTTGAATACGGCTGTACCGTTCAGGAATCCCTTCCTGCTCATACTTCCTACCTCTGTCTTGGAGACAACGAACCGTTCGTCATCAAACTTTTGCGCGTGGTAGTGAGTTCTTTTCCTTTCCACGTGCAGGTGCCTTCTATACTGATGTTGCCTGCGAAACAGCAACAAGTGAGGTGCGGCTGTGGAAACCCCCGAAGAACAACTCGAAACACTCTACCGCTTGCGAGAACGAGCATTGCAAGGCGGTGGACCCGAACGCATTGCGCAGCAACATGCACGAGGTAAATTGACAGCTCGCGAACGCCTGGTATTACTCCTCGATCCTGGCTCGTTTCAGGAAATTGGCGCCCTGGCGACCAGTCCACTCGCCGATGAAGACCAACGTGTACCCGGCGATGGTACGGTCACCGGTTTTGGCAAAATTAATGGCCGACGGGTTGCCGTGTATGCTCAGGATTTTACGGTGATGGGTGGATCGTTTTCGGCAGTACAGGCTAATAAGATTTGTCGGATGCAAGACCTGGCTATCGAAAGCGGGATCCCTATCATTGGTCTCAACGACTCAGGTGGAGCACGCATTCAAGAGGGGGTACGCTCGCTGGCCGCCTACGGTGAAGTCTTCGTGCGTAACGTATTGGCTTCGGGTGTCGTTCCCCAAATTTCCGCCATCCTCGGCCCATGCGCTGGTGGCGCCGTCTATTCGCCAGCCTTAACTGATTTCATCATTATGTCCGAATCAACCGGATACATGTTTCTAACCGGTCCTGATGTGATCAAGGCGGTCTCCGGTCGAGACTTATCAACGCAAGAGTTGGGTGGGGCAGCAATTCATTGTACCCGCAGCGGCGTGGCCCATCTCTCGGCCCCCGATGATCGGGCGGTCATTGAATTAATCAAACGCTTGCTCAGCTATCTCCCTCAAAACAACAGCGAAGACCCACCACAGCTAATGCCATACGACCGGGCTGACCGGATTGAACCGGCGCTAAATACGCTTGTACCTGCCGATGAACGGCAAGGTTACGATGTTCACACCCTGATCAACCTGATCTTCGACTACGATAGTTTTCTCGAAATCCAGCCGCTGTTTGCGCAAAATGCGGTCGTCGGTTTTGCCCGCCTCGACGGCTATGCTGTCGGTGTTGTTGCTAATCAGCCGGCGATAATGGCTGGTGCGCTCGACATTGATGCCAGCGATAAAATCGCCCGCTTTGTTCGTATCTGCGATGCCTTTAACATCCCGCTGATCACCTTTGTCGATACACCGGGGTTTCTCCCTGGTATCGAACAGGAGTATGGCGGGGTGATTCGCCACGGCGCAAAAATCATTTACGCCTACAGTGAGGCAACGGTACCAAAGATTTCAGTTGTCGTGCGAAAGGCAATTGGCGGTGCGTATGTTGCAATGTCTAGTAAACAACTACGCTGCGACCTCAACTTTGCCTGGCCCTCAGCCCAGATTGCCGTTATGGGTGCTGAGGGTGCTGTCCGCATTTTACGTCGCGAGGAATTACGCACCGCTACCGATCCGGTCCGACTGATGGAAGAGTTTGTTGCCGATTACCGACGACGATACTTTAATCCGTACCACGCTGCCGATCTCGGTCAGATTGACGAAGTGATCGAACCAGCCGAAACAAGGCCACGCCTGATTCGGGCACTCGAAATTCTGCGTACCAAGGTGCAACAGAATCCACCACGTAAGCACGGATTGTACCCATCGTAGCGTTATGGAGAGGTGCAATGAACGACATCGGTTTTGGGTTGACAATGACCGTGTTAGGGATGGGAAGCGTATTCAGTGTCCTGATAGTGGTGTGGGGGGTATTAGTCCTGATCGGCCGTGTTGACCGTCCCGAAACGACCGCATCCGCTACTCACACGTTAGATGAGACACAACCTGCTGCGGCTACTAATCAGCTTGCACCCGAAGAGATAGCCGCAATTGCCGTAGCCGTGCGTTTGTACACCGCTAGCTTGCGCCGTGAAGCCGCGCCAACAATACGCAGCTACTGGCCAGGCAGCCTCCTTTTCGCCAGTCGTTGGGTTGCTGCCGGACGCACTCGTCAGAATCAGAGCTGGCAGCGCAGGAGATAGAGCAGTATGCGTCGCTATCAATTAACAATCAATGGCAAAACTTATACCGTTCTCGTTAGCGAGTTAAGTAGTGAACGTTTTGCTGTCCAACTCGATGGTCGCGAATTTGAGGTACAGGTTACGGAAAGTGGGGAAGTAAGCGAGATTCTTCCTCGCCCGCCGTTGTCCGCCGTTATCCAGACAGCTCCTGCCGGCCCGGTCACTGTACCGGCGACACCTATGCCACCGGCGACGGCGACAGGAGATCAGTTTATCAGAGCGCCAATGCCGGGAACGATCCTGCAAATTGTAGCTACGCCTGGTATGAAAGTTAAGCGTGGTCAGCCGGTGATCGTACTGGAAGCGATGAAGATGAACAACAGCATCGGCGCCCCACGTGACGGCACGATTACCGCAATTCTGGTCAAAACCGGGCAGAGCGTTGGGTATGGTGAACCGCTGGCCCAGATTGAATAACCAACGGAAAAGACCATGAGTGAATTTATCACCAATCTCTTTGCCGGTTTCGCTGCTCTCACATGGCAGTCGCTAGTCATGATCGGGATCGCTGCTTTCCTCTTCTACCTGGCAATTGTCCACAATTATGAACCATTGTTACTAATTCCAATCGGCGCCGGTGCTCTGCTGGCTAATCTGCCGCTTTCGCCACTCCTCGATGAAGACGGTATGCTGACTGTGCTCTACAACGCTGGCGTCGGCAACGAACTTTTCCCACTCTTGATCTTCATCGGGATCGGCGCCCTTACCGACTTCAGTCCACTCCTCTCTAACCCACGCATGGTATTGCTAGGCGCCGCTGGTCAGTTTGGCATCTTCGGCACCCTGCTGCTCGCCCTGGCACTAGGCTTCAGCCGACCAGAAGCCGCTTCTATTGGCATCATTGGCGCTATTGATGGCCCAACTTCGATCTATGTCTCCAGTCTGCTCGCTCCACAGCTTCTTGGCCCGATTACAGTAGCCGCTTACAGCTATATGTCACTGGTACCGGTGATTATGCCACCCATCATCCGTCTGTTGACTACCCCAGCCGAACGACGAATACGGATGGAGTATGTTACCCGTCCGGTTGGCCGTCGTACCCGCATCCTGTTTCCGATCGTTATCACCATTGTGGTGGGTATCCTGGTACCGTTTTCCATCCCACTGATCGGCATGCTGATGTTAGGCAACTTGATGCGCGAATCGGGGGTCGTTGAACGACTGACGAACACCTCATCGCGTGAGCTGGCCAATATTGTCACGCTATTCCTCGGCCTGGCAATTGGTTCAACGATGGAGGGAACACGGTTTTTGCAACCGGCCACGCTAGCGATTCTGGCGTTGGGCATTCTGGCCTTTGCTCTTGACACCGCAGCCGGTCTGCTGTTTGGGAAATTCCTGAACTTGATCAGTCGCGGTCGTTTTAACCCAGTCATCGGTGCAGCCGGAATCAGCGCTTTTCCGATGGCTGCACGAGTGGTACAAAAGCTCGTTAATGAAGAGGACTTCGAGAACTTTCTCCTGATGCACGCCATGGGCGCCAACGCTGCCGGGCAGATTGCCAGCGTGGTGGCTGGTGGGGTGGTACTGGCATTGATGGGAGCAGGGAGCTAATGCAGAAATGGGCATTACCTTGCACCCTGGGTAAAGCGAAACGGAACCCTGGGAGCGCGGGCCTCTGGCCCGCATCTTGCAGTGCAGAAAACTATCGTTTGGTACATCAGCATTTTATCCTCCCTACTTCTGCTTGTGTCCCCCACCCCCCGCAGGCGAAGGGGAGTGGGAAGTAAGCTCGGAACGGGAGGTCGGGCAGAGCACCGTCGGAACGAGAAGCTGCGCGCTTCCGCATACGCTACAGACAGGTTAGGAAAACCATCTAGCTCGTTCACTCCTTTTCCATCTTCTCTTTCCTCCCTCTCTCCTCACCTCGCCACTGCCTGGCAGGGAAAGAACTGCCCTTTCCAAAAGCTCTTGACGTTTCTCATCCTTCTACTAACTACGCGGGCAAGGACCACAAATCTTTGTCAGGGGTAGTGGATTCTTTTCTGCTCTTTGCTACCCAGCTTGCTATACTATGAGAGGTATCACCGCAAGACCAGAGACTGAGGAGCGAGATATGCCGAAAACCGAGCGCGTTGCCGAATGGATGACCGAAAATCCTGTGACCGTCACACCAGACTTTTCAGTTCTGGCAGCATACGAGCGGATGCGGGCACGCGGAATCCGACGGATGCCGGTTGTCGATAAAGATGGTAAGCTAGTTGGGATCATCACCCGTAGCGACATAGAGCAGGTCATGAATCACCCGCGCAGTGAAGAAGAGCGACGCATTGCCCGCTTTAGCCTAGCCGGGCAGACAGTTGCTGAACTGATGACGCCTAACCCCATTACGGTCGCCGCGAATGACTCGATTGGCAAAGCGGCAGCGATGATGATTCGGGCTCGTGTGAGTGGATTACCGGTGCTCGAACAAGACCGACTTGTGGGTATCATCACCGAGTCGGATATTTTTCGTCTAGTAGCCAGTACATGGGCCGCAGAAGAGACGGAATAACGTTGCGTCGTGCTCAGCGCTATACCTGAGCTGTGTGTGGGCCGCAGGCTTGCTGGCCCGCACCCACGCTATAACAGCTACGTTGAACACGCCTGAAATGCTGCGTCGCCAGTTATCAGGGGTTGGCGGAGTTCTTAGCTTCGGTACAAGTACAAACATCGAACGGATCAACAATGGAGCGACACCAACGATCATCGCACCTTCCTAACGATACATCGTTTGGCGTGTCAGCGCACCATCGCGTCCCCTAGGCTTGCATGCAAGTGGGGAGGGTGGAAACCCTTCCCTAAAAAGCTGTCACAGGCTGATCGGCGAGCCGACATAGGTCGGCCAGATAGAGCATCGGTAGAACGGGAAGCAACAAGTATTCTGACGCTCTGTGAATAAGGTATGAAGCCGCCGCTTCTACACTTCGTTTCGCATTCCGAATTCTCATGCTGCTTACTGGGGTAGGATGAGAGCGTTAAAACGCCCTGGCTGGATTCTTCTTTGAAGACGGTTGACACACTCCTCCAACATCACGTATGATGAGGAAGGAAAATTGAAGTATCAACATTTGAGCTAAAATTCCGATCCGGATTATCAAGCGAAGCATATTTGGTAAAGGCGCCGTTTTTACATGATTAGAAAAGCTCGATTACTGTACGAATTTGCCCGTCCTCATACTGTCATCGCCACCAGCGTTCAAGTCATCACCATGTTGATCATTGTGGCCAGTTGGCGTCCACTTACGCTCGATTTGATCGGTCTATGGGTAGCAACGTGGATCGTATGTTTGAGTCTCAATCTCTACGTGGTTGGCGTCAACCAGCTTACTGACGTAGCCATTGATCGAATTAACAAGCCATGGCTCCCAATCGCTGCTGGGCGCTTATCGGTTCAGGCTGGCAGATGGTTCGTTGTTATCGCACTGATCATTGCGCTGATCGGTGCCTGGCTCCTGAGCCTGTACCTCTGGCTAACAGTCGTAACGATTACGCTTATTGGTTCGCTCTACTCGCTTCCTCCCTTCCGTCTGAAACGTAAACCGCTCGCTGCGGCGATCAGTATTGCCAGCGCCCGCGGTGTTATCGCAAATGTCGGGCTAGCCCTCCACTATCGGCATTGGCTTGAAGTTGACCTGCCCTTCACCACTCTCGTGCTAACTGCGGTCTTCTTTTTTGGTTTTGCACTGGTCATTGCCTTTTATAAAGACCTGCCAGATGACCGTGGCGATCGGATGTACCAAATCGAAACACTGACGACTCGCCTTGGCCCACGGCGGGTCTTGCATGTGGGACGTCTCTTACTGACCGCGTGTTACCTGTTGCCCATCGCAGTGGGTCTCTGGTCAATGCCCGCATTTGCAGCCGGTTTTCTGGCTGTAAGTCACGCGATAGTCATCATTGTGTTCTGGATTGTCAGCCTGCGTGTTGATCTGCAACAACAACAATCCATTACCAATTTTTACATGTTTCTCTGGAGTATCTTTTACACTGAATTTGTCCTCCTCAGCATCTATCGTCTGACAGATCTGATATAGTGTGGAGCCTATGCGACGTGTACGGTACATTCTCGCCCTGATCCGGTTAGGACGACCGCTCCATCTGGTGGGAGGTGCCATTTTCTACGGTGTTGGCGTGGCCGCTGCCGGGATACCGCCTACCGATCCATTGCTCGCACTCCTCGGTTTGCTTACAACTCTGAGCACGCAGTTGATGAACCATTACAGCAATGACTATTTCGACTACGATGCCGACCGTGCCAATCCAACCCCAACCCACTGGTCAGGAGGGAGCCGGGTGTTACCTGAAGGAGGGTTACCGGCAAAGGATGCACTCATTGCAGCATTAGGCTGGGGCATGGTCGCGATCATCCTGGCGATATTCAGCACACTTCGTTCACCACAACCACTGCTTAGCGGTAGTTTGCTCGCCAGTGCTATCTTCCTGGCCTGGATGTATAGTGGTCCTCCCCTCTACCTACATCGGCGCGGATGGGGGGAAGTGGTTGGTGCAATGTTGATTCCGGGTGGTACTGCACTGGTCGGTTTCAGCTTACAAACTGGTGCGATCCAACCCCTTATCCTCTTAACTATTTCTCCGCTTTGTCTGCTCCAATTCGCAATGCTGATCGCCGTTAGTTTTCCAGACGTCACCGGTGATCGAGCGGTTGGTAAGCGGACACTGGCGGTTATGTTCGGGCCACAACGCGCAGCACACTGGCAAATGATAGCAATTCTCGCTACCCTCGCCAGTTTACCGCTCCTGGCCTTTGCCGGTTTACCGCCACTCGTAGCTACCGCACCGGTGGCAACCGCTCCCATTGGGCTGTGGCTTATCTGGCAGCTCCGTCGCGGCGCCTGGGCCAATCCAGCAGTCTGGGATCGCCTTGGTTTCTGGAGCATCGGCCAGCTCGTGGGGAGTGCCGGGATGATGTTACTGGCGTTTCTTATCGAGTAGTGCGTCTGAAAAACGAACTTGCTTTGTGCAGGACGCCGTAACCTATTTTTCCATCCTGTAAATCCATAACCCATCGATGAGCAAAGCGGGGGAAGAGAATGGACAGTTTGAGCATCGGCCTCTATAATGTGAGGTAGCACCAATTCTGCGAGGCAATGTAGCAGCAGCAAACAGCGTTAGGGCTGGTACAAAGCGAGGGGCAACACGATGGTTGCCCCTCTTTCTCGCTGTACCGCTGGTTCCGATAAACCTCTACGGCAATCCCTGCAACCGTCGTAATTCGGCTTCCAACTCGCGGAGACGGGCTTCAAGCTC